>NZ_JAMYOR010000006.1:0-162015 GCF_040319965.1 Mesorhizobium sp. M0830
AGGTTGCTTCCGCATGCGTCGAGCCGGCAGGCGCCTGGCCCGAGCCGTTGATGCCGCCATTGGTCGCCGCCGTCAGATAGCTCTCGTCAACCGTCAGCGCGTGCGTCGTCCCGCTCAGCCCGATCGTCGGGCCGTCGTCGTTGATGGTCAGCAGGCTGCCGAGGTTGAGCGCCTGCGAGGCCTTGTCGCCGTCGCCGTCCGTCACCGTCGCCGTCAGCGTGATCAGGTTCGACAGGCTGGTGCCGTCGTTCGGCGTGTTGCTGGCGCCGTCCTCATGCACCGCCCGGTCGAGATCGAACGACACCTTGCCGTTGGCGTCCACGCTCACCGTGAACACCAGCGCGCCGCCGGCGCCGGCATGGCCTTCGACCACGCCGCTGGCGTTGACCGACAGGATCACCGCCAGTCCGCTCGCCGTGTCGACCAGGCCGGAGGACCCGCCCGCCACGCTCAGCGCATAGCTGGTCGTGCCGCCATCGGCGCCCGTCGCCACCGTGAAGGCGTCACTGAAGGTTGCTTCCGCATGCGTCGAGCCGGCAGGCGCCTGGCCCGAGCCGTTGATGCCGCCATTGGTCGCCGCCGTCAGATAGCTCTCATCCACGTTCAGCGTCGGCAGCTTCACATCAGCCAACGCCACCGTCGGCGCATCATCGTTAAAGGTGATGGTCAGCGTGCCCGGTGCCGTCGAGCCGTCGGCATCGGTGATCACATAGCCCAGGTCGACCGTCGCATTGTCCTCGTCGTTCGGGCCCTGGGCCTGCAGCACGTTGTCGAGCAGCGTCACGGTATAGGCGCCAGTTGCCGGGTCGGTCACATGCACCGTGAACAGTTCGCCGCGCGGACCCGTCGCTGTCAGCGTGTCGGTGGCGGCGTCCCAACTATAGGTCACGCTCTCCTGGCCGACAGTGCCCCCGGTACCGTCCAGCGTCGCGAACGAGAAGCCGTTGGAGCCGGCTCCATCACCGCCGACGCTACCACCCAGTGTGCCGTTGTAGACTGCTTCGCTGAGGCTCGCTGGGGACTCGCCCGCATTGGCGTCGATGTCCCCTATCGTGCTCGCTGGATTGCCGCCGGCGAGGCCGTCATCGTCAACCGAGGCCGCAGCTGTGCCGCCGGTCGGAACATTGGCGTCCGTCACCGCAAAGCTGATGCCGGCCGTTGATGTGTCACCGTCGCCGTCCGTCGCCGTGTAAATTGCAGAAGCCGCGCCGGTGCCGACAACCGAATTGTCGGCGGTGAAAGAGTAATGGCCGTCAGCCATGACCTTGATCGAACCGTCGCCGATGTTGATCGACTGCGAGTAGCCGTCGCCGCCGAAGACCAGCGCGGTGGCGCCGATATGCGTCACCGTGGCGCCGTCGGCGCCGGCGACGAAGTCCAGCGTGCCGGTGATCGTCGCACCTTCGGCGACGTTCTGCGAGGCTTCATCATGCGCCGTCGGCACGTCGTCGGACACCGTCACGTTGACCGTGCCGGTCGCCTGGGTGCCGTCGATATCGGTGGCAACCACGCCGAGATGGCCCAGATTGACCAGATCGTCGGCGTTGATGCCAGGATGGGCGTCGTAATTGTTGTTCAGCGTCGCCGTCACCGTCGCCACATTGTTGGCAACCGACAGATCCAGCGTCACCACCGTCACGGCGCCGTCCTTGCCGACGACCTGGGTGTCCGACACCCTGGTCCAGGTCAGGTTGGCGGTGTTCAGCCCGCTCAAATCGGTGCCGAAGGCGATCGAGGCAATCGCGTCCGAACCCGGCGTGAAGGTGATCGAGTTCGCGGCGAAGTCCGGGCCGGCCGGCGTCGAGCCGTCGCTCAGGTTCTGGTCGTCAAGCGCCAGCGTGATCGGAGCGCCCGCAGCCGGGCCTGCGCCGTCCGTGATCGTGAAGGCAATGTTGGCCGTCGAAGTGTCGAGGTCGCCGTCCGTCACCGTGTAGGTCGCGTTGACCGCCACCGGACCGGAGTTGTTATCGACCGAGGCATCCGGCGTGAACGAGTATGACCCGTCCGCCTTCACCTGGATGGTGCCCGCGCCGATGTCGACCGACTGCGAGTAGCCCGTACCGGCATCGAAGATCAGCAGCGTGCCGTTGACATGCGTCACCGTCGCGCCATCTGCGCCCGCGACGAAGTCCAGTGTCCCGGTCAGCGCCGGAGCACCTTCCGCAATTGACTGCGAGGCTTCATCATGCGCCGTCGGCACATCGTCGACGATCTTAACCGAGAGCGTGGCGTCGGTGCTCTGCAGATCCTGGTCCGTCAGCGTGACGGTGAAGTTCTCAAACAGGTTGTTCGTGCCCTGGATGGGGTCATGCGCCTCGTTGTCGACCAGCGTGTAGGTGTAGCTCACCTGGCCGGTGGCGGCATTGTAAGCCGTCACATTGAGTGTGTTGCCGAGCGCGGTGGTGAAGGAGCCTGCGGTGAACGCGCCATTGGTGATGAAGGCATTGCCGTCGATCGCCAGCGAATGGATGCCGTCGGGCGAGGAGATGGTGAAAGTGCCGGCGCCGGTCTCGGCCGTGCTGGCCGGATCCGACCCAGGCCCGCCCGGCGTGCCGACATTCAATGCAGCCTCGTTGACGACGACATCGCCGCCATTGGCCTCCGGCGTCAGGTCGGTGATGACAGGCGTCGAGTTGCCGATCGAGATCGTCAGCGTGGTGTGCGAGGTATCGCCGTCGCCGTCCTTGATCGTGTAGGTGAAGACGTCGTTGACGCCGCCGGGCGTGCCGGCGTCGCGAACATAGGTATAGGAGCCGTCACTGTGCAGCGTCAGCTTGCCGTAGGCGCCCTGGAACGGCACGTCGAGCGTAGCCGCGTCATTGACATCTGTATTGGTGTTGCCGGCCGCAACGCCCACCACCGTCGCCCCGTCGGCGCCCTGGGTGTCGGCAACGCCGTCCGTGGTATTGCCATCACCCGCATCCGTACCGCCGACAAGCACATTGCCCGTGGCGGGGCCGAACTGGCCGGCGGCGATGCTGTCGATATCGGCAACCGCCGTCGGTACGTCGTCGACGATGGCGACGGCAAAGGTGGTGCTGGCGGTATCGCCATCGACATCCGTGACGGTGATGCTGAAATTGTCCGGGACCGTGTCGTTGGGATTGAATCCATCCCCCTGCAAGGGATGCGTGACCGATTCGGTCACCGTGTAATTGTATTCGATGGCACCGGTGCTCGGATTGAAGGAGACGATCGTCAGGAAACCGAAATCCCCCGGGATGTGCTGGCCGACACCGGTGACGGTGACGCCATTGATGACGATCGACCCGATTCCATCCGGCGCATCGATGCTGATGGTTCCCTTGCTGGACGTTTCCGAATGGCTCGGTGCATCGCTACCCGGCGATTGTGTCGGGCCGCCATCAAGGCCGGTTTCGCTGGCCGCTTCGCTGGGAGCAAGCAATGACGTGGCCGTCACTGTAACCTGCCTGTCGACGATCGAGGGGAACAGTTCGCGCCGGTCCAATTGACCAAACTGCAAGGCTGTCGGCGGCAGCAAGGCCGACAGGTCGAACCCGTCGCCGATGCCGCCGGGGGGGACCGAGAAGTCTCCGCCTGCACTGGAATTCGAACCGCCCGGGCCGGCCGATATGGAACCGTCGGCGCCGAATGCAACATCGACATGGCTGGCTTCCAGCGCTGCCAGCAAGGCAACGCGCGGCACCTCGACGTCGCCGATGATGAAGGTCGGCACGTGCAAGGCGCCGTCCTTGATCACGATCACCGAGCCGTCGGCCTGTTCGAGCACAAGGTTGTTGCCGTCGACCTTGATGTTGTCGATGGAAACGTTGGACGGAAGTTTTACGATGTTGCCAGCGTCAGCCACATATTCGTGCGGTGCCGTCGCCGCGGGTGCGTTTGCCGTAACCGGTGCCTCCGGCTTGGCCGGCGCTGCGCCGACATCGACCGGCACCGGTTCGGACGCTGCCGGGGCGGGCTGCTGTGCCGCCGTTGCCTGTGCGACCTGCATCTCTGCCGGCGAAATCTGACTGTTGTGTTCGCCGGACGCCGAATGGTCGTCCATGGAACCCGAAAAGCTGTCCAAATCGATATTGGTGGTCATTGCTGAAACCCCTCCGTCATTTCCCGGAAAGAGACAGTGGCGACCTCTGCTTTGCAACCGTCCTGCAATCTATTTCATATACTCCGATATGCATGGTTCGGCATTTTTTACACGTGGTAAACTACAACAATATAACATGATATACATTGACGCCCATGGAAGCCGAAAGGATGGAGGTGAGCCGGAGGTGAGCCGCGATTCTTTGGTAAATGGAAGTATAAATTTGTATAAAATTTTACGCAAAATAGTCGAAGTGATTTGGGGGAAAGTTACCTACCTTCCTTTCCAATAATTTGAGACAAGATTGGTAGCGTCCACAGTCAAAGGTGGGCGTCATGAAAAAAGAAAACTCAGCTCTGGGGAAAACCGGGCTCAAGGTGCTCCTGCTGGCAATCGGGCTTGTCGGCCTGGCAGGGCCATCATTCGCGAACGCAATTTCCAGCGATGCAGCCGCACAGGGCGCGCCTCTGGAAAGGGTTCAGACGCCGCCCTGGCTCGGCGGTGTGTCGCTGGCGAGGCCTCAGCCCTGGCAGCCTGCTGCCCCCTATCGCATCGGCATGGTGTTCGGCAGCTATGGCCCGGCGATTGCCGATCGCGGCGACAGCCCGTCAATGACGCGAGCCGGGATAGACCCGGTGCAGACCGCGTCGATCATTCCGGGCGTGTTCGGGTCGGTTGCGTTGTCGATGCGCAATTTTCCCGTCTCGGCTCGCTGGGCGCCCGTCTACCGGGCAATCATCGCCTGTTCGGCTGGCAGCGACTGCGAGCGCAAGAGCGCGGCTTTCGCCGGCATGGTCGCCGCCGCTCAAGGCAAGGGGTTCAGCGAGAAACTGTCCTTCGTCAACAGCGCGGTAAATCACCTGATCGCCTACAGGAAAGACAGCGTCGTCTACGGCAAGCTCGACTATTGGGCGAAGCCGTCGGAAATCCTCGAACGGCGGGCCGGCGACTGCGAGGATTTCGCCATCCTCAAGATGACGGCTCTGCTGCGGGCCGGCATCCCAACGCAAAGCATGGCGCTGGTCGTTCTCCAGGACCGCAAGAGAGGCTTCTTTCACGCAGTGCTGTCGGTGAGCACGGGTAGCGGCACCTTCATTCTCGACAGCCTGAGCAACACCGTTATGCGCGACAGCGATCTGCCGGACTACGTTCCGCTCTATTCGTTCAGCACGGACCGCGCCTGGATCCATGGCTCTAGACCGGGCGAAGCCCAGATGGCCGACATCAAGGGCGGCTTCGCGACCGTCGCGCCGGGCGAAGGTTTTCAGCCGTAGGTCTACGCCGGGATTGGCAGTACACGTCGGGTGAGCGGACCGGTCTAGCCGGCGAAGACGAACGCCATCAGCAACTCCGGCTCGACCACCGGCGCGCGCACCGCATTCAACTGCCCACGGTATCGACGTTCGCCGGCGCCTATGACAAAGCCGGTGGCCACCGGCGTTTCGCCATTGGCATCGAGCCGCGCGAAGATATCAGCCACATTGAGGTCCAGCGCCAGCTTGAGGTCGTTGCGCGCATCATCGCTTGGGGCGATCGGCAGTTGACGCTTGACCAGTTGCTGGAACGGCGCGTTGAACGTCAGGATCTTCTTCGACGATGCCAGCGCAAAGGCCGGCGATGGACAAGCGACCAGTATGGCGTTGATGGTGTTGATCGACGCAAGCCTTCGCAACGTCAGGTTCTCGTCCCCCAATCCACGCATGCAGGCCACCCGGATCGCGGATGTCAGGTTGCCTGTCTGCGCCTGGCTTTCGGCGATCTCGTCGATGAGCATGCCGATCGTGCATTTGCGGACTTCGGCCATGTGCTTCAGCGCCATCCAGAATGCCCGCTCCAGACGGATGCCGCGTCGTATGCCGCCGCGCGCCACCACCCGAAATTCCAGCCCAAAATCCTCGGCTGTGACCGACGGCAGCAGCCGCTCGCGATCAGGCTGATGGAGGCTGGCGCTACCGCTCACTCATCGCCTCCTCACGCGCCTTGTTGATCGGCTTCAGGAGGTAGTGCAGGATCGTCTTGCGCCCGGTCTTGATGTCGACTGAACAGATCATGCCGGGGATGATCGAATAGGCTTTGCCGTCTCTCAGAAGTGTCGATTTGTCCGTCGACACGCGCACCTGATAGTAGGGTTCCCCTGTCTTCTGATCGACCAGGCTGTCTGCCGTGATGTTCGAGACCTTGCCCTCGATGCCGCCGAAGATCGAGAAATCATAGGCGGTGACTTTGATAAGCGCTTCCTGGTCGGGGCGGATGAACGCGACATCTCGTGGCGAAACCCGTGCCTCCACCAGCAAGGTCTCGGAGGTCGGCACGATGCCGGCCACCACGGCGCCAGGCTGGACGAAGGCGCCGACCGTGTTCAGCTCCAGCGTGTTGACGATGCCGTCCACCGGAGACCGGATATCGGTGCGGGCCACCTTGTCGGTCGCCCCCCTTATGGTTTCATCCACCACCGAGAGGTCCGCCAGCGCCTGGGTGAGGTCGTCCAACGCCTCCTGCTGCAGTTGCAGGCCGAGTTCCTCGACCTGAAGCTGTGCTTCCGTGATCGCCGCCTTGCCCTTCTTGATGGTCTCGCCCGCCAGGTTCAGCTGACCGTTGAGTTCGGTCTGCTCGCGTTCCACCCGGAGCTGCTCGGTCCTTGCCATCAGGCCTTTCTTGACCATCGCGTCGACCAGCGTTGCCTCCTGGTCGCTGACGGCCAGGTTCTTGGTCAGACGGTCGGAATTGGCGATCGCCTCGGCCAGTTCCTTTTCGCGCTGGTCGAGGCGCGACTTGAGCACGGATAGCTTGTTGTCGAAATTCTCGCGTCGGGCGATGAGCAGCTTCTGTTCATTGTCGCAGATTTGCGGAGCGATGGACTGAATGTCTTGCGGGCACGGAAATGCACCCGACAGATTGCCGGCCTGTTCGTATTTCAGCCTTGCTATGCGCACTTCCAGCGCGCGCGCCTTGGCCTGCTGCTCGCCGAGGCTGGACGTGTTGAGCGTGTTGTCCAGGCGGATGATGAGATCGTTCTTCTTGACGATCTGGCCGATCGTCACGGCGATCTCCTGAACGACACCGGCTTCACTCGCCTGAATGACCTGGGTCTTGGAAGCGGGTATGACCTTGCCGTCGCCGCGTGCGATCTCATCGACTTCGGCAAAGGACGCCCAGGCGACAAAAGCGACGAAGAGCGCTCCTATGATGAATATGGAGGCCGACGCGAAAAGCGGCGGTCGATCTTCCCTGGCAAGCATTTCCCACGCCCCAACGCATTGGATGCATTACTATTTGTTCTATCAGGCGCTTGTTTTCTGCAACGCCTGTATGACTTGGTCTTTCGGACCGTCGGCAACGATCTTGCCCCGCTCGATGACGATCAGGCGGTCGGCCAGTTCAAGCATGCTGAACCGGTGTGTGGAGACGATCAGCGTCGTGTCGCGGTCAAAGGCGACTTTCAGCTGCTTTATCAACTGGCGTTCCGATGCGAGGTCCATCGAGCCCGATGGTTCATCCAGAAAGACGATTTTCGGTTTGGTCAAAAGCAGGCGTGCGATCGCCACCGTCTGCCTCTGACCGCCGGAAAGATTGGTGCCGCGCTCGCCGACATTCATGTCGTAGCCGCGCGGGTGGCGTGAGACGAAATCGTCGACGCCGGCGGCCTTCGCCGCTTCGATGATCTGCTCGTCGGTAGCCTCGGGGCATGCCATCAGGAGGTTTTCCTTGATGGTGCCCGAGAACAGGTCGCCAGCCTGCGCAACGATGCCGACCGCGGCGCGAACCTCGGACGGGTGATACTGGCGAATGTCGATCCCATCCAGCAGCAGCTCGCCGGAAGTCGGCAGGAAAAGCCGGCCGATAAGACGACCCATCGTCGTCTTGCCCGATCCTATGCGGCCGATGATGCCGACCCGCTCACCCGGCTTCACCGAGAAATTCAGGCCGCTCAAAACCTCGTTTTCCGTGCCGGGATAGACGAACCCGACGTTTCTGAACACCATCGCCCCGCTGCGAATGGGGCGGTTGACGAAACCCACAGTGTCTGGTCGGTCTTCCGGCTGAGCCATGATCGAGTTCACCATCCTCAACGAGAGCATGGCCTGGCGGAACCGGGACAGCGTGATGGCGATCTGGCCGAGCGGAGCCACGGCCCGGCTCGCCAGCATCACCGTTCCTATGATCGCTCCTGTCGAAACATGCCCTTCAGAGAAGGCATAAGCACCGGCCACGACCAGAGCGACGGTCACCAGCTGTTGTATGGACTGGGTGATGTTGCCCGCGGCCGCCGAAAGCTGCTTGATCTTCTCGGAGGTGTTGGCGGCGTTCTTGGAGTGCTCCCCCCATTTGCGCAGCAGATACGCCTCGGCGCGCAGCGACTTGATCGTCTCCAGCGTGGAGATGGATTCGACCAGCAGGGACTGGCGTTGCGAAGCTTCGTTCATCGAGGCGGCGACGCGCTTGCCGATGCGACGCTGCGTGATCAGGCCGACGACAACCGACATCACGAAGGCCAGCGCCGGTATGATCACCAGCCAGCCGCCGATCGCATAGATGACAAGCAGAAAGACGAAGACGAATGCCGTGTCGATGAATACGCTGATGGTGTTCGAGGTGAAGAACTCCCTGACGAACTCGTATTGCGTGACCCTGTTCGCGTATTCACCGGTCGAACCGGGACGCGCCGACAGCGACGAGTTCAGCACTTTCTCGAACAGAAGATACGATATCCGAAGATCGGCTTTGCGCCCTGCATAGTCGATGAGGGAAGCCCTGGCCGTCTTCAAAAGCAGGTCGAACAGGATGACGGCGCCAATGCCGATTGCCAGAACCCACAGTGTCGATATGGCCTTGTTCGGCAGGATCCTGTCGTAGACGTTCATCGTGAAGATGGGCGAGGCTATGGCCAGCATGTTGATGAACACCGCCGCCAGGACGACCTTCGAATAGGTGCGCCAGAAAGCCCCCATCGTTCCGGTAAGCCAATGTCTTCGCTCGATCTTGGCTGCCGAGCCGATCGTCATCCCCTCTGCCGCGTTGGCATAGGTGATCGAGAAGGACGCTCCACCGCTGATGTAGCTGGCGGCGAGTTCCGACCTGCCGATCGCGGTGCGGCCGTCCTCCTGGGGCGCGGTGATATACGCACCGTCTTCGGTTTGCGCGAGCAGGGCGATGGGCAACTGGCTGACGCGAAAGACGATGGCGGGCAGGTCGATGCGGCCCCTGAGAAAATCGCGGTGGCTGAACTCGGTGACTTCCATGCCGATGCGCTCGGCAAGGTGCCTGATGTCGTCGACTTCAATTCGGGTGTCCGACAGCGGTACGCCGGCGAACAGCACCGTCTCCGCGCTCGGCCGGCCGAGATATCCGGCAACGGCTGAGAAGCAGGCCTTGAACGCCTCCTTGGGAGACAGGATATGGGGTTGCTGGTTCACGATCTGCCCGTCGGAACTCTCGCTGGACTTTGCGCCGTCTTACTTCTTCCTCACCGGGGCGAGAATGTCGAAAGGCAGGTCGTTCTTCTGCTCCGACGGCGTCCGCGCATAGGTCTCGGTGTCTGCGGTTTCCGGTGCCGCAAACTCGGTTCGCGCATAGGCCGTCGCTTGTTTCGCCGGCTTGAGGTTCATCGTTTTCAGCAACTGTCCGGTCGCGGCCAGCAGCCGGTACTCGGCAAACAGCGATGCATAGGACGAGGTATCAGCCAGCGTTGCGGTGTTGAACCGCGTATTCTGTGCATCGAGCACGTCGAGCAGCGAACGCTGTCCGACTTTGAACTGCTCGCGATAGGAAGCGACCAGCTTCTCACTGGAGGCGGCTTGTTGCCTCAGGGTCTTTGCCAGATCGGCTTGCCGGAAACGGCGATCCCATGAGGTGCGAACGGCTTCCTCGATTTCGCGCTGGACCTGATGCAGCGCCAGACGCTGTTCGCTGGTGCGGCGGATCTGCTCCTGCTCGTTGGCCTTGTCGATACCGCCGCGGTAGAGGTTCCAGCGCAGGACCACGCGCGCCTGCAGGTCGCTGGTGTCGCCATCGTCGCCGTCAATGTCGGTTCCTGCCCGGGCACGACCTTCAGCGATGATGGAAGGGCCAAATTTTGCCCGTGCAGCATCCACGAGGGAGGCCGCGGCATCGATGTCGCTGTTGGCCATGTGCACGCGCGGATTGCTTTCCCGCGCCAACCCTATTGCCTCGTCAAGCGAGCGTGGGAGCGCGGCCGAGACATCGCCCGGCCTCGAAGGGCTGGTCAGTGGCTTTCCGACGGTCTTGAAGAAGCGGATCTTGGCCGCTTCCAGTTCCTCGGTCGCCTCCTGCATGCGCGCCTTGGCTGCGAACAGCCGTTCCTCGGCCTGCTGCCGGTCGGCCTCGTTCAGCGCGCCGCCCGAAATGCCTTGCCGGATGTCGCCGAGAATCGCCTGGTGGAAGCCGAGATTCTTCTTCGCTTCGGCAACGATCGAAGCCTGCAGCATGTACTCCAGGTAGTCCTGGACAACGGACAGCCCGATGAATTCGGAGCGTTCCAGCACCCGGAACGAAGCGCCATCGACGCGCGATGCCTGGCGGTTCAACTCGGCCCGCCTTGCGCCGCTGTCATAAAGCGTCTGCGAAACCGTAAGATCGGTTTCAGCCGGATAGAGCGCGTCGTCTTCGATGGAAAGCGACCGCCGGGACGGATTGTCGAGCCGGCGAGCGCCAGCCGATGCCTCGACGTCGACGCTGGGAAGATAAAGCCCCTTGGCCTGCCGCAGCTCGAATTCGATGGCTTCGCGGTTTTCGATTGCCTGTCCAATCTCGGGATTGGATTCCACCGCAACGGCCATCGCCTCCTTGAGCGTGAGCGCATGAGCGCCCCCGCAGGTCAGCATGGTGGCCGCCATCAAAAGACCAAGGCGCTTGCCCACGGTCGACATGCTTGTCGTATTCATATGAAACCCACCCTCGTTTCCCCAGCGCCCCTATTACTTGAGCGCTATGGCCAAGCCAAGGCCTACCTGTCGGGGGATTATTCACAGATTCATGAAATTTGTGAGCGATTATTGGTTTAGCCGCCACTAAAACGGCGATTCAGATCAGAAGAGCGGCGGGATGTAACAAAAATGGCACATAGATATCGGCCCGCTGGGGTTGTATCCGGACGCCGCCACGTGTGGGAAAGCACAAGAAAACGAAAGCTCGCTGGCCGATGCAGCCAGAATCATACCGGCTATTAGCGGCCGAAGCCGGGGCTGGATCGCTATTTCGGACAGTTCCACGAGGTGCAGGCTGACGCCGTTCCCCTCAACGTGCGCTTAACGCAGCCATGCGGTCGAGCGCCGCGGTCAGCCCGTGCAGCGACACCGGGAATGTCAGCGGGGTCTCGGCATCTGTCGTGACATTGAGCTTCAGCACCGAGCCTTCCCGCAGTTTTGCAAGCACCGACCGTTCGATGGCAAAGACCGCGAGGCAACCCGTTGGCAGGCAGGTCCTGAAGCGCTGCTGGGACAATGGCGGCCGATCGTCGATCTGGAGCGTCACGCCTGAATCGAGCAGTATGCCGAAGGGTAGAAGCAGGGTAGCCGTCGTCGAACCGTCCGCGCGTCCCGCGATTTCCACCGCAAGAAGCCTCTGGCCGTTCTGCTGGACCTGGTCCTGCGAAAGTGAACACACCCTTGCCTTCTCGCGGACGGAACAGGCCACGCTCCAGTCCTGATAGACTTCGCGCAGCGACGACGGTCCGTCGAGGACCGCCGCCACCTGTTGCTGGGCCAAGGCCGGCGACATCAATGAGAATACGATTGCCCCAAACGCGGAGACGGCCTTGAGGCCACGCTTCATGTACAAACCCACTCGCGGATCTTGCATTTGCTTCCCGCCGCCTCGCAGGCCTGCAAAGCGAGGTCTTCCGCTTCACGACGCGTTTCGGCGGAATCCACGCCCCAGGGCGTGAACTGCCGGTCATTCGCCTTCTCGGCCAGGGCCAGGGCACCGCAATGCTTGTAGGGAAAGCCGGTATCGTCGTCGTCGTTCCAATGGCGATGATTGCGGAACACCGTTACGACGGTGCAATTATCTCCGCCCGCGTTCTTGCAATGCTTGAGCGCGATATCCGACGCCTCCTGCCGCTTGTCGGCGCCCCAGAAGAAGCCGTATTTGACGTCGGTGCTGGAGTAGGCGATCGCCGCCCAGATGCCTTTTTCCTCCTGCGGTGGTGGCGCCGGCGGTTCGGGTGGCGCTTCCGGCAGATCGGCCGAGATGACTTGCCCGGCCCAGAGCAAGGCAAAGCCAAGAACAGCAGCCAAAGGTCCGTATCTCATAGTCAGCAATCCTCTGCAGGAGCCGTCGCCATCAGCTTCGCGTCCTCACTTCGACGCCGAAGCGACGGAGATCACCACACAGCTGTTGCCTGTCGGCAGGAGAAGGGCTTCACCCGCGTTCCCGCCAAGCTCGTACACCTCGACCTTGCCAAGATGGTCGGTGATCTTGCTGCCCTGCGGAAGAACGGAGGGAATCTCGGAACACGGACTGGCGAACGGCGCCACCCGTACCATCGCTCCCTCGCAACCCGAAGCGGTGGGCGATGCGAAAACGACGCCGGCGGCCGGTCCGCTATAGCGCTCGGTCGAATAGTCCATGCCGACAAAGGCCTGAACGGCATGTTTGTCGGCGGCCTGGTCGTTCCACAGCGATTTGACGCTGTATTTGGCGCCGGTCGTCAAGATCTGCCCGAGCACCGGGTAGATCGTCGAACAGGCCTGCACACCGGCTTGCTTGACGTGCTCGAGGAAAGGCGTGTCCGGAAGTGCTGGCGCGGCTGCCTGCGCCTGTGCGGCCGTCGCGCCGCCGATCAGGTTGGTCATCGCGACGTAGTTCGCGGCGGCGAAGCCCAGGCCAGCCATCGTCAGCCCCATCAGCGAAAGTGCGAGGACGCGCGGCCACCGCCGCCGCGGCGGCTCGGCGAGCCTCTGCCGATCCGGCTCGACGGTCGGGCTGCGTTTTGCGGACATGAACTGGTCCTGCTGGCTCATGATGCTTCCCCGGTCATTTGATTGGCGAAAGGGCTTGCGTCAGCCCCTTGAGTGTTGCGGTCACGGTGATCGTCTGGCCATCGACGGTCGAATAGGAGATCGCCGGCGTCGCGCTCTGCGATATCTGCTGGCGCATCACGGGCCCGACCGGCAACATGCCGACACAGACCACGTCGTTGCAGCCGTTCAAGTGAACGTCGATCGGCTTCGCCTGTCCGTCGAATTTCAGCGACACAAGGCCGTCGCTCCTGGCGTTCGGCGCGGTGCGCAGGATCATGTACGGCTTGCCGTCCTGCGTGGCCGCAAGCGACCAGCTGAAGGCCATCTTGCCGGATGTGTCCTCGATCACCTGCGAGACATTGCAGACCTTCTTGCGGGCCTTGAGGTTCTCGTCGCAGATCAGCGTCCAATTTTCGAAGGGACGGATGGTGCGCTGGTATTCCCCGAGTTTCGCCTCGGGGGGTACCACCACGTCCGAGGGCTTGATCCTGTATGTCGAGCCTGCCTGCCCGGCAGCCTGCACGAGGCTACCCGACAGCACCAGACAAGTCAGTGCGGCAAGCCCGAGGCCGGCATGTCTGGTCAGTCTGTTCATCCCCGCCTCAGTTCAAGGTGAAGCTGAGGCCGGCGCCGACCCCGACATCTCCGCCCGCCGCCGTGCCCGAGACATTACCGCGGATACGGCCGTCTTCGCTGGTGTAGCCCGCGCCGAAGGCGAACGCACTCTCGTCCCGCCAGAAGCCGCCGCCGGCCGCCACGCTCAACTTTCCGGGACGGTCGTCGTAGCGCAGCGAGGCTGCGGCAAGGCCGATGGCCGCCGCTTGCCGTGCTTCGTCCCGGATGCCGCTGATGTCCGAATTGAGCTGGCCGAGTTTCTGGTCGGTGTAGTTGTTGGCTTGCTGGAGCGTCGTGCCTGCTACCTGATCGGTATAGGTCTTCGAATCTGCCAGCGTGAGCGACAGCCCGTCGTTGAGTTGCTTGACGTTGACCGCATCATTGTTCGCGACGCCCGCCCCGACATTGTGGATGACCACCGGAGCGTTCGGATCGCCGCCAGCAAGCGTCAGCGAGTTGGATTTGTTGCCGTCCACGTCCTTGTCGTACTGGACGGAGAACTCAGCGAGATCGCCGACACTCCCCTGCACTGCCTCGACTGCCTGGTTGGTCGCATAGAGCTGGCTGCCGTTGATGGCGTCGGTGGAGGTGGAACTGATCCGGCCCGCCGCCACATTGGTGATGGTGCGCTCATTGCCGGCGCTGCCGACGCTCACCGTGCTCGTCGGAGCGGTTCCGGCAAACGTGTAGTTGACGCCGTTGATCGTGGTGCCGGTGGTGGCGACCGCCGCCGTCGTCGTCGAGCCCGCGCCGAGAGCGACGCTGCCCGGCTCGTTGGCCGTGGCGCCGGCGCCAAGCGCCATTGCCTGGGCGCCGTTGGCGGTCGAGTTCGTGCCGAAAGCAATGCTGTCGGCCTGATTGACCGTCGCGTTCTGGCCGATCGCGATGCCTCCCGGCGCCGTCTGCTGCACGATGGCCCCGTTGCCCATGCCAATGCCGTTGTCGCCGTTGACGGTCGTGCGCGGACCAACCGCAACCGAATCGACGCCGACCGCAAGCGAGTCCGATGCCGTCGAATTGGCGTGGAAATACTTGGTCCCTGTCACCGCGAAGGAGCTCAGCGCGCCCTTCAACTGGCGAAGCGAGACCGCGTCCTGGTCCTCCGTGCCGTCGGCTACATTGGTGATCTGGCGATAAGAGGTGGAGGTGCCCACCGAAACGGCGCCGAGCAGTGTCAGGTCGGTGGTGTTGTAGGGAATGAGGCCGGTGCCGGCGAGGATCGATCCCGATGCGGGCGCTACCACGCGATCCGAGACCGAACCGGAACCGAGCGCAACGCCGCCGTCGATGCTGACATTGCTGTCGCGCCCGAGGGCCAGCGCGCTGGCGCCGGTAGCGGTTGCCTGGTAGCCGACGGCGGTGGAGCCGATCCCTTGCGCGAAGGAATCGGTTGGCGCCAGTCCAGCCTCGTTGGTGCGGGCATAGCGGATACCGATGCCATTGGCGTCGGTATAAGCAGTCGAGGTGTCGCCGGCGATGTTGGCGATCGTGTTGCCGAGATTGGTCACGGAACCGCCGATGGTGCTGAGCGTGGTGCCGATAGCGTCGACGGCCTGGTTGGTGGCGAACAACTGCGAACCATTGATCGCATCCGTCGAGGACCCGCTGATCCGCCCTGCCGCGACGTTGGTGATGGTGCGCTCGGCGCCGACCGCGCCGACGCTGACCGTCGAGGTTGGGTTGGTGCCCTGGAACGCATAGGTCGTGCCGTTGATCACGGTGCTGGGCGTGCCGACCGCCACGGCCGTGACCGAGCCCGAGCCGAGCGCGACGGCGCCCGCGTTGCTGGCGGTGGCGTTGGCGCCCAGCGCGAGCGCATCGGCGGCGCTGGCGTTGGCTTGTTTGCCGAGAGCGGTCGCTTGAACGTCGGTTGCGAACGCGTTCTGGCCGACCGCCGTGCTTGACAGGGCTGTCGCATTGGCGTTTGCGCCAACGGCGGTGCTGTATTGGCCCGAGGCCTTGGATATGTACCCCATCGCCGTTGCATCGAGGGCCGATGCGACGGCGCCGCTGCCGAAAGCCGAGGCGTTGGCGTCGGTAGCGCTCGAATTGGTACCGGCCGCGATGGCGTTCGTCCCTGTCGCGGTCGCAACAGGTCCAATCGCGACGGAGTCCGTACCCGATGCCAAGGAATCCGCCGCCGTCGAGTTGGCATGGAAATACTTGATGCCGCCGATATTGATGTTGGTGATGGCAGCACCGATGGCGTCGACCGCCTGGTTGGTGGCGAAGAGCTGCGAGCCGTTGATCGCATCGGTCGACAGCGCGCTGACGCGCCCCGCCGCCAGGTTGGTCAGCGTACGCTCGGCGCCAGGAGCGCCGATGCTGACGGTCGAGAGCGGGTTGGTGCCCTGGAACGCATAGGTCGTGCCGTTGACCACCCCGCTCGCGGTGCCGACGGCCGTGGCGGTGACAGAGCCGGAGCCGAGCGCCACGTCGCCGGAGCTCGCCGCCGCCGTGGCGCCGTCGCCGAGCGCGACATTGCCGGCGAGGCCAGCGGCACCGGCGGTCGAGCCGTTGCCCAGTGCCACGGAGCCTTGCCCGATCGCCTTGTTGTTGTTGCCGATGGCGACGGCGCCCGCCGCCTGGTTGGCCGCGGTGGCGGTCGCCGTACCGTCGCTGTTGGCGATGTTGTTGGCACCGCCGGTGAAGGCGCCGGTGCCGCTGGCGTAGCTCGGATCGCCGATGGCGACCGCGCCGTCGCCATAGGCTTGGTTGCCGTAGCCGATGGCGACCGCCTTGCCGCCGTCGGTAATCGCTCCCGTGCCGATGGCGACGGAGTCGGCGGAGAGCGCGCCGGCGGCGGTGCCGATGGCGATCGCATTTACGTCTTGTGTCACCGCGCCCGCTCCGATTGCTGTCGAGGCCGCCGCTGTCGCGATGGATGTCGTGCCGATGGCGATGGAATCGTCGCCTTGGGCAGTGGTCGAACGGCCACCCGCGAACGCACGGGCACCGGTGGCCTTGGAGGTGGAACCCAGCGAAGTGGCGTATGTTCCGCTGGCCGTGGCGCCCAAGCCCAGTGCGCTGGCATTTGCGGCGGTCGCCGCGGCGTTGTTACCCAAAGCTGTGGTGGAGACGTCCGTGGCCTGGGCTCCAGAGCCCGCCGCGACCGAGCCCACTCCGCTCGATACGGCCGAATTGCCCAGGGCCAGCGCGAAATTGCCCGAAGCGGTGGCAACGTTGCCGAACGCTGCCGAGTCTAATGCCGATGCATTTGCCTGGGGACCAACGGCTGCGGCATTGGCGCCGGCGGCCTGGGCCTGGAAGCCCACGGCTGCCGAATTGGCGCCACTCGCAGTCGAGGCGGCGCCCATCGCGGTGGCGAAAGCGCCAGACGATAGCGAATTGGTGCCGATGGCGATGCTATTGGGCAAGGCCGTGTTGGCCTGAACGCCTGCCTGCGCGCCCAGGCCGAGCGCGATCGACTGGTTACCCCAGGCGCTGGCGTTCCGGCCCATCGCCGTGGCGCCCGTGCCCGTTGCCTTGCTTTGGCGTCCGATCGCAGTGGCGTCGACCTGAGACGCCAGTACGTCCGTGCCGAGGGCGATGGCGCTGTCTTGAAGGGCGCCACCTCCCGCAATAGTTCGGTTGCCAAGATTGATGGCGTTGACCGCGGTCGCGGTCGACTGGAAGCCGATGGCGATGGCATTCTGGTTGCTTGCGACGGCGCTATTACCTTGAGCAATCGAATCCAGCCCGGACGCTGTTGCACCAAACCCGAGCGCGGTGGCGCGCAGTCCGGTCGCCCGGGTAACATAGCCTATCGCCGTCGAGTTCGTTCCGTCGGCACGCGCGTTCAGGCCAAAGGCGGCCGCGCCGGCGGCTGCAACCGAATTGACGCCAATGGCGCTTGCCGCGTCCCCGTTGGCCTTGGCATTCCCGCCCAGGGCGAGGGCATTGACGCCGGTTGCGCCTGCGAAGACACCTATGCCTATGGAGTTGAGGCCATTGACACTCATTGAATAGCCGATGGCGATCGTAGCGTCGCCCGTTGCACTGTTGGAGGTGCCCAACGCCACGGCGTTATTGCCATTCGTCGTGGCACCGTTACCGATGGCGACGGCGTTGCCGCCTGTCGCCGAACCGCCGCCAGCCTGGTATTGCGCCTGGGCCGGCGCGGAGAGGCCGAGCGCGGCGAGCGCGGCAAGGCCGCCGATCGCGCCGGCCGAACGCACACTGCCGCCGACGCCCAGCGTTCCCAGACCCATATTCTTGCGGCCGAGGCCGAGCACGCGGTGCGCCATGCGCAGCACCGCCATCAGGCGGCGGCGCGTCGAGCGAGAGCCATGACCGGCGCCCGCGATCCAGTGCCCGGCGAAATTCACCGCCCGCGCAAACGAGCCATTGGAAATGTGATTGTCGGTCATGGTCCCTCTCCGCCCGCCTGTCGGCGTGAAAATGTCTGACAATACGAACTGATGCTAAGAAGCCATGATTCTGGCTTGCGGTATTTCACGAAATTGCTGTCTCGTGACAAAACATCGGCGCAGGACCGTAGAGGTTAACGGCTCGTTACTTTAGTAATCGCTTTAATAAGAGATCATCCGCCAGCGTCAAAGTACTTGCGCAATCTACCGGTCCGCCTAAGCTTCCCGCCTAAGCTTTCCGGACCGCGCTTGCAATGGCGTGACACCGCGATACTTCTTCATCATCGTGGTAAAATGGCTCTGGCTTGAAAATCCGCAGAGATGAGCGATCTCCGCGATGGTCATGCGCCTGTCGAGAAGCAGTCTTTCCGCGAAGTCCAGCCGCAGATCGAGAACATACTGGTGCGGCGGCGCCCCGAACGTCTTCGAGAAAGCCCGCATGAAGTGATAGGGCGAAAGCCCGCAAACCGCGGCCATTTCGGAAAGTGCCAGCTTGCGCGAAAAGTTCTCGTTCAGGAATTCCTGCACGCGGCGCGCACCGCGCACCGAAAGCCCGCCTTTCACGTTCAGCGTCGGCTGTCGCGTCGCATCGGTCCCGGAAGTCGGTTCCCGGGGATCATCGTGGCGCCGCATGGCTCGGCCTCCGGATCTTTCCCGAATGGAACTCAACCTGATGCGGCATACGTCGTTCCCTCGAAAACAATTCGTGATTGATCGAACTGAACCTATACCGGCTCTCACGCATCGTATGCCGGCGGGACAAGCGATGAACGGACGATCGGTCCCGGCGCCGGCGATCCCGGGCGGCTCGGCAGCGGCGGACGGTATCGAGAGGCCACGGTCCGGCTTTGCCGAACACGGACAGTTATGCGAGCCGGCAATATCCCTGAGGAATGCTGGTCGCCAGAAGCTTCCGCGATCCAGTCGCGCGGAGACATCGCGCTCCGGCGCTGGGCTGCCCTTCCCGGGCTTGCACTTTCCGCAATAACGCCGAACACAGGTCGGGATACTCGTCCCCGACCGCCGCCCCGGAAAGCGCCGCCTTCCCAGGTCTCCGCATGTTTCATGGGCCTCGCCTCAGCCGCCTCGCCGCTCGAAATCCCCTTTAGCCCACCAACCCGGGAATCAAACTAACGCACATGCTAAGGCTATGGAAGAACTTCCATGCGCAAAGAAAGCGTTTTGTCCGGGATAAGGGAGGTCCGATACTGGACGCAGTCGAAGATCTTGCGGGCCTGCTGAATATCGCCAGCTATTGCTGATCCTCGCGACGCTCCTCGTACAGATTCCATGCAAGTTCGACAAGGCCGAGAAGAACATCCTCCTCGTTCCAACCGACCGCGACCGCCGCCTGAACGATTTCGCGCACGAGCGGCAACAACTGGCGCCGGCATTCGGCCGATAATTCGACGTCGTCGTCACCCATAGGAGGTCCGCCGAAGTTGAACTCCATCATTCGCGGCCCCCCTCGCCCTCGACCGAAACGTACGTCCTTGTTTTTTATTCCCGCTTGCATACAACAAGTCCGCCGCCAAGCATAGGAAGCCTTCGACAACCGGTGGCTGCAGAGAATGACGTCGCGTCAGCTCGTCTCTATGCTTCGCCGCTCTGCCCAAGGTTACAATTCTTCGGCCGGGCAGCCTGTCGCCGGCACTGAGTATCTCTTCGCAACATCGAACGCTTGCCATCGCACGATGCCTGGCAAGATCAGTTCCAGCACATGATCGGCCGCATTGCCTTCTGCAATCGCTCGCTGGATAGTCTCGGCCATGTTGGAGACGCTGGCGACTCATTGGCCTCAAATTCTCGCGGTCATCTCCGTGGGGATGGCGACCGTCGGCATCGTTCACGCCGTCATGACCAAGGAGGATGTCCGCGCCGCCACCGGCTGGGTCGGCGTGATGGTGCTGTCGCCGATCCTCGGCGTGCTGATCTATGCCGTCGCCGGCATCAACCGCATCCGTCGCGCCACGATCACCGCACAGCGTCCGCTTGCCGGCAACGCGGTATCCGCCAAGCTTGAGCGTGACGTCGCCGCCGAAGAGGCCCTTATCGTCGAGCGATACGGGCAGCGGTTCACCGGCTTGAGAACACTGGGCGACAGGGTGGCGCGGCGCGCACTGACGCCTGGAAATGCAATAGAGGTGCTGGAGACCGGCGACCAGGCCTATGCGGCCATGTGTGCGGCGATCGACGGCGCCGAACGCAGCATCCTGCTCGAAACCTACATTTTCGACAATGACGCCGTCGGCCGGCTCTTCGTCGAAGCGCTGGCCGGCGCCGTCCGGCGCGGCGTCGCCGTGCGCGTGCTGATCGATGCCGTCGGCGCCCGCTACTCCGTGCCGAGCATCCTTGGTCATTTGCGCGAGGCCAACATCACCACCGATCTCTTCAACGGCAACATCGTCATGGGTCTGCGCCTGCCCTATGCCAATCTCAGGACCCACCGGAAGATCCTCGTGGTCGACGGCATGGTCGCCTTCACCGGCGGCATGAACATCCGCAAGGGCTTCTCAGCCGAATTCGCCGGCTCCAACAGCGCCAGGGACACACATTTCCGGGTGACCGGTCCGGTCGTCGCCGACCTATTTTCGGTCGCCGCCGAGGACTGGCGTTTCGCTACCAAGGAGGCGCTGAAGGGCGATGACTGGCGAATTGCCCCGCTCTCACCGTCGCCCGGTGTGCCGATGCTGGTCCGGGCCGTCGCTTCCGGCCCGGACGCCAGCAACGAGACCAACCACAAGCTGCTGATCGGTGCGTTCTCCGTCGCCCGCAAATCGATCCGCCTGATGTCG
This sequence comes from Mesorhizobium sp. M0830, assembly GCF_040319965.1. Classification (NCBI taxonomy): domain Bacteria; kingdom Pseudomonadati; phylum Pseudomonadota; class Alphaproteobacteria; order Hyphomicrobiales; family Phyllobacteriaceae; genus Mesorhizobium; species Mesorhizobium sp. M0830. Next base: position 20,828 of record NZ_JAMYOR010000006.1, read on the forward strand.
CCCTATTTTCTGCCGGATCGCGAACTGATCAGTGCGCTGATAACAGCGGGCAGGCGAGGTGTCGAAATCGACATCGTCGTGCCGGCGGTGAACAACCTTTTCCTGGTCGACCGTGCGATGACGGCGCAATTCGACCAGGTGCTGAAACATTATTGCCGCGTCTGGCGCACGGAAGGACCTTTCGACCATTCGAAACTGGTTTCGATCGACGGCGTGTGGGCCTATGTCGGCTCTTCCAATCTTGACGCCCGGTCGCTGCGGCTGAATTTCGAGATCGACCTCGAAATCCTCGACGCCGGCTTTGCCAACGAGATCGAAGCGCGCATCCGGTCGGCGCTCGAGACGGCCGTACCGGTCACGCTGGAAGCATTGAAGGCCCGGCCGTTCCTCATCAGACTGTTCGACCGGGCCCTCTGGCTCGGTTCGCCCTATCTCTAGATGGTTCACCCTGTCTCTGGATGAGAGTGAACCCATCTTTACCAAAACGACGTGTTGGGCGGATAGTTTGATGCCGATCATGGAATATGGACTGAAAGACTATATCTGAGGTGCATGGTGAAAGCAGCGGCCATGGAAGGCACACGATGCGCGTGACCGGACGCAGCCTCCCGGCAAGTATGCTGTTATCCATTCGTGACCGCCGGATGCGGAAGGCAAACGTTGCCGCACTCAAGACCACGGCCATCACCGGCACGCTGGTTGCCTCCTACAATGTCCACAAATGCATCGGCGTCGACAGGAAATTCGACCCGGAGCGGACCGTCCGCGTCATCCGCGAAATCGATCCGGATGTCATTGCGTTGCAGGAAGTCGACAACCGCTTCGGCGACCGTGTCGGGCTTCTCGACCTGGCCCGGCTCGAGCGCGAAACCGGCCTTGTTCCGGTGCCGATTTCCGCGACCGGCAAGGGCCATGGCTGGCATGGCAATGTCTTGCTGTTCAAGAAGGGCGTCGTTCGTGACGTGCACCAGATCAGACTTCCGGGACTGGAGCCGCGCGGCGCGTTGGTGGCGGAGATCGACCTCGATGGAAGCCAGACGCTGCGCATCATCGCCGCCCATCTCGGCCTGCTGCGCCGCTCGCGCTCCCAGCAGGCACGTGTCGTACTCGACCTGATGAACAGCCCGGACGAAAAGCCGACCTTGCTGCTCGGCGACCTCAACGAATGGCGCCTCGGCAACCGCTCCGCGCTCAATACGCTGCATGCGTCGTTCGGCCCGCAGCCGCCGGCGGTCCCCACCTTCCCCTCGAACCTGCCGCTGCTGGCGCTCGACCGCATCATGGCCAACAGGCATGGCATGATTGCCGCCGTCGACGCGCATGACACGCCGCTTTCGCGGGTTGCATCGGACCACCTGCCGTTGACGGCTTTTGTCCAACTGGAGCGCATGGCCGGCGCCGATAACGGTTTGATGTCCCGGGCGTCGCAAAGCGTGTAGATGTCCCGTGGAACGCCCGGTTCTTCCACGAGTTGATAGGTCTTGCAGGAGGACCGAATGAAGAAATTGATTTTAGCTTCCGTGTTGGCATTTGCCGCAACGGCCGCAGTCGTGGCACCGTCGCAAGCCGCAAGCGTGATTATCCAGTCCGGCGACGATGAATATTCACCGGACGACCAGTATTTACCGGATGACCAGTACTCACCGGATGATCAATTCGACAATGGCGAAATCATCGTTCGCCGCCATCACGACCGGCGTATTTACGACAACCAATATGATGACGACCAGAACGCACAATATGGCGACTACAACGACGGCGAATATCGCCGCCACCACCGGCACCACCGCTGCCACATCGAACTGATCAAGCACTGGCGCCACCACCACAGGGTGATCGAGGAGGTCCGCGTCTGCGGCTGATCTTCGGCCGTGCCAACCGGCTGGCGACAAAGCAGGCCAGCTTGGCGACCCTGCCCGGACAGGGCCCGACCTCACTATTTGATACCCTCTGGACACAGCTGCCGAAGGCTGAAAAATTTGGAGCGCAACTCGCTTTGGAGTCGAGCCGGAACACCAGGAGATGGCGCTGAGACTGGAAGACATTGCCGGCCATCCGGCGTTGCATCGCTGCGTTCAGGAGCAGTCGCTGGCGCTGATCCAGATTTATCAGGACAGCCCTCGGCTGGCTTCGATTTTCGCCACGCAGCAGCGTTGGCTGATGGGCCATGTCGGCCTTGCCATGCATTTCAGGCGCGACCCGCACGACCGTCGCAAGGAGCTGACGGTATCGCGTTTCATCGAGTTCGTGCACCAGCACGCGGTGGCTAGCCGCAACACGGCGGACGCTTTCATCAAGGAGATGCTGCACTACCACATTGCCGAATACGTGTCGGGTGGCGACGGCCGTACCCATCCCTTGCAGCCGACAGCGGCAACTGTGCAGACTTTTACCGGCTGGGTCCTTGCCCATTTGCGCACGCTGGATCACCTCGACGGCGCTGACCGCCTGGCCAGATTCCTGGAGCATCCCGAAATGGTTGCCAGGCTGCAGCCTCTGGTGGCGGACGGCCTGCTAGCCTCCGCGCCGGTGCGCGAACCCAACCAGACCTTTTCCCTGTTCATCTGGCTCAACAATGGCGGCATCGTCATGGACTGGCTGATGTCGGGCATTGACCCCGATCATGCCGGCCTGGAGCGGATTGCGACCAGCGTGGTTTCGATCGGCGATTTCGCCAAATGGCTCAAGCTGTCGCGTACCCACCTTGCCCGCAAACTGCGCGCCGCCGAGAACCTCGGCAGCATCGGCTGGCTCGGCCAGCGCGGCCATTCGGTGATGTGGGTGTCGAACACCTTCTACCAGGAATACATGACCGTCCAGGCCGCCAAGCTGGCCATAGTCGATGCCGCTTTCGTCGCGACTTTTGGCCAGCCGGCAGGCAGCTGATCGGTTGGGCAACCCTGCGGGAGACGCCCATGGCAACGAACTCGGGTTATCCTTCGCAGCCTTCGCCGGCGTTGGCTGACGAAGCATCAAACGAAAAACCCGCCTGCACGGCGGGTCACTGGCGCAAATCAGCACCATGGGCGAATATGTACCATAGCTGAGGGCACGAGGTCAAGAAAAAATTCCTATCGTTAAAAGCTACCGGCACAAAAGCTGCCAATGCCCAACCCGGCCCTCGTCAGTCGATATCGAACGAGACGCCCTGGGCGAGCGGCAGTGCCTTTGAGTAGTTCACCGTGTTGGTGGCGCGCCGCATATAGGCCTTCCACGCATCGGAGCCGCTCTCGCGGCCGCCGCCGGTTTCCTTTTCGCCGCCAAAGGCACCTCCGATCTCGGCGCCCGAAGTGCCGATGTTGACATTGGCAATGCCGCAGTCCGACCCATCGACACCGAGGAAGCGCTCGGACTCCTGCAGGTCGCGGGTGAAGATCGACGACGACAGGCCGGCGCCCACCGCATTGTGCTCGTCGAGCACGGCGTCGAAATCCGAATATTTCATCACATAGAGGATCGGCGCGAAGGTCTCTTCCGTGACCGGGGCCACCTGCTTGGACATTTCGACCAGCGCCGGATGCACGTAATAGGCATCCGGATGACCATTCTCGACGCGCGCGCCGCCGGTAATCTTGCCACCCTGGGCGGCGGCTTCCTTCAACGCCTTCTGCATGTTCTCGTAGGCTGCCTTGTCGATCAGCGGCCCGACCAGCGAGGTGGTCTCCAGCGGATTGCCGACCGAGACGCTCTCGTAGGCCTTCTTGAGACGTGGAACCAGGGCGTCGTAGACGCTGTCATGCACGAACAGGCGCCGCAGCGTCGTGCAGCGCTGGCCTGCCGTGCCCATCGCTCCAAAGGCAATCGCGCGCAACGCCATGTCGAGATCGGCTGTCGGGCAGACGATGCCGGCATTGTTGCCGCCAAGCTCCAGCACCGCGCGCGCAAAGCGCCTGGCCAGCCGCGGGCCGACGTCGCGGCCCATGCGGGTCGAGCCGGTGGCCGAGACCAGCGGCACCTTTGGGTGATCGACCAGGATCTCGCCAACGGCGCGGTCACCGATCAGCACCGGCGCCAGTCCCTCAGGTGCATCCGCGCCGAAGCGCTTGACAGCACGGTTGAAGATAGCTTCGCAGGCAAGCGCCGTCAGCGGCGTCTTCTCCGACGGCTTCCACACCACCGCGTCGCCGCAGACCAGCGCCAGTGCCGCGTTCCACGACCACACCGCAACCGGGAAATTGAAGGCGGAGATGACACCGACGACGCCGAGCGGATGCCAGGTTTCCATCATGCGATGGCCCGGACGCTCGGTGGCGATGGTCAGGCCGTACAATTGCCTGGAGAGGCCGACGGCGAAATCGCAGATGTCGATCATCTCCTGCACTTCGCCGAGGCCCTCGGACGGGATCTTGCCGACCTCGATCGAGACCAGCCGGCCAAGCTCGGCCTTGTGCGCGCGCAGCTCCTCGCCGAGCAGCCGCACCAGTTCGCCGCGCCTCGGACCCGGCACCAGCCGCCATGCCTGGAAGGCCTTGTGCGCGGCATCGATGGTCTTGGCCGCATCGGCGGGCGAGATCGTCTTAAGCGCCGCGATCTGCTCGCCCGTCACCGGGCTGCGCACCATCAGGTCACCGCCGACAAGCGCATCCTTCGCCACACCCAGTTTCGCCAGAAGCTCGGTCGTTTCCTTCGCTATCGTCATTTTGTCCCTTTCGGATCCATCGCCATCAGATGGCGTTGAACCAATGCTTGCGCAATGTCGCCCGCATGCCGGTCAGCACTTCGGGCACAGTCATGGCGTGGCATTACTCGTTTCGGGGAAGAATCGCCACCCCGGCATGGTCCAAGCCCAGGCGACACGATTGAGCCAGACATGCGGACGGCGCTCAGTTTGCCTTTTGCGTCGGCGCGCGGGTGGCCCCGTCCTTCATCAGCCGGTCGATATGCATGCGGATATGAGCCGCTTCCGCCGCCGTGTTCGCCAGCGCAATCGCGCGGTCGAAGGCGACACGCGCCTCCTCGCCCCGCTCAAGCTGCATCAGAAGCCCACCCTTGAGGCCGAAGAAGTGGAAATAGCCGGAAAGCCGTTCTTCCAGCGGCTCGATCATGGCGAGCGCCTCTGCCGGACCACGCACCTTCGAGACGGCGACGGCCCGGTTGAGCGTGATCACCGGTGATGGCTGCATCTGCTCGAGCACGCGATAGAGCAGGTCGATCTCGTTCCAGTCGGTGTCCTCGGCCTTTTCAGCCCGCGCATGCAGCGCGGCAATGGCCGCCTGAACCTGGTAGGGGCCGGGCTTGCGATGGCGCAGCGCCTTGTCGACCAGTGCCAGCCCCTCATCGATCATCTTGCGGCTCCACAGGCTGCGATCCTGATCCTCGAGCAGCACGATCTCGCCGTCTTCGTCGAAACGGGCCGGTGCGCGCGCATGCTGCAGAAGCAGCAGCGCCGTCAGCCCCATGATCTCGGGCTCGGTCTGGAACAGCCGCAGCAACAGCCGTGCCAGCCGGATCGCCTCCTCGCACAGCGGCGCACGAGCAGGCGCCTCGCCGCTGTTGGTCGAATAGCCTTCGTTGAAGATCAGGTAGACCATCGCGGCGACGGCGGCGAGCCGTTCCGACCGCTCGACTGCGCCCGGCGTCTCGAATGGCACGCCGGCGTCCGCAATGCGCGCCTTGGCGCGGGTGATGCGCTGCTCCATGGCGCTTTCGCCAACCAGGAAGGCCCGCGCGATCTGCTTGACGGTGAGGCCCGAGACAATCCGCAGCGCCACCGCGATCTGCTGCGTTGCCGGCAGGTCGGGATGGCAGCAGATGAACAGCAGCCGCAATATGTCGTCGCGGTAATGCGCCCCGTCCAGCCGCTCGGCGATATCGCTTTCGGCGTCTTCCAGATCCGAGATCTGGTCTTCCTCCGGCATCGGCGCCTGTTTGGCCCGCTTGCGCACCGCGTCGATGCCGCTGTTGCGGCCGACAAAGATCAGCCATGCCGCCGGATCACGCGGCGGACCGTTCTGCGGCCAGTTCTTGATGGCCCTGAGGCACGCGTCCTGGAAAGCTTCTTCCGCCGTATCGAGATCGCGGAAATAACGCAGCAGCGCGCCCATCGCCTGCGGACGGGCGGCGCTGATCGCGGAGCTGATCCAGGCAAGTTCGGTCATGCCGGGACCTTGTTGCGGTTGAAGACCGAGACCGGCCGGATCTCGTAAGAGCCGCCACTCGGATTGACCTCGGAAAGTTCGCGGGCGAACTCCACGGCCTCGTCGAGATCGCCGCATTCGAGCGTGTAGAAGCCGAGGAATTGTTCCTTGGTCTCGGCAAACGGACCGTCGATGACGACCGCTTCGCCCTTGACCCTCCTCAGCGTCGTCGCGGCCGTGGTCGGCAAGAGCCTTGCCACCGGGCCAAGCCTGCCAGCTTTGACATATTTGTCCTGGACGTCGCGGAGATTGGCCATGACCTCGTCGTCCTGTGCCTTGCTCCAGGAGCAGACGACATCTTCGGAAGCATAGCAGAGGATTGCGTAGAGCATGGCGGGTCCTTTTCTCTGTCAAAGGACGAAACAGTAAGACCGATCCCGACACGGCGTCGATAAAAAAATCCCGAGGCGGCGGATTTGGCGTCGCTCCGTCGCTGCCGGTCAGCTTTCGTGCAGCTTCAGCCATCGCAGCACGAGCGCTTCCTCATCGTCCAGACCATCGATCGAGCGCTTATGCTTGTTGGCCTGTGCCATTTCGTCCAGCAATCGCCCCTTTGACCACGCCTCGAAGACCTGCGGGTGGATGTAGCATTTGCGGCAGACGGCACGCGTGTTGCCCAGCCGCTCGGCGACCTTGTCGACGACGCTGTTCATCACCCGCTTTTGCTGTGCCTGGCTTTCCGGCATTTCCGTCTGTGCAAACAGCGACGCGGCGTGGATGGTGCCGCCCCAGGTGCGGAAATGCTTCGAGCTGAAGGCATCGCCAGCCGCCTCACGGATATAGCGGTTGACGTCCTCCGAGTGGACCGGCCGCCTGTTGCCGCCGTCATCGAGGTACTGAAACAGCTTCTGGCCCGGCAGATCCTGCGCGCCGCGGACAATCCTGGCGATCCGGCGGTCGACCAGCTTCAGCTTCCACTCCTTGCCGGACTTGCCGTTGAAGGCAAAGCGCAGGCTTGAACCGACGATATCGACATGGCGGTCACGCAACGTGGTCAGCCCGAAACTCTTGTTGTCGCGGGCATAAGCGGCATTGCCGACCCGGATCATCGTGTTGTCGAGTAGCCAGACGACCGCGGCGACGACACGCTCGAACGGCAAACCGGGACGGCGCAGATCGCTGTCGATCCTGCGCCGCAGGGTCGGCAGGCTTTCGGCAAAGGCGACGAGGCTTGAATATTTGGCGCCGTCGCGTTCTTCGGCCCATTGCGGATGGTAGCGGTATTGCTTGCGTCCGCGCAGGTCCCTGCCCGTTGCCTGGATATGGCCGTCGGCGTCGGGCGAAATCCACACATCCGTCCAGGCTGGCGGAATGACAATTGCCTCGATACGCGCCTTGGTAGCATCCGAAACCGGCCGTCCATCCGGCCCCTTGTAGGTAAATCCCTTGCCTGTCTTCAGCCGCCGGATACCCGGCTCGGCATCACTGACATAGGTAAGCGACGCATGATCGGCCGAGCTTTGCGACCCGTTCTTCGGCGTGCCATTTTTCGGCACAGTGTCTCCGTCAGCCGATCGGCTGTGCGACAATCCGGATTTCTGCAGCATGTCAGCTCCGCGCAAATATCCGTAGATAAGCCATTGGCCGATTGCTGGTTCCACGTATGGTCGGAAAAGCCGGGGGCGGGCGAGAGCGCCGGCCCGAAGCTCAGGCCTTTTCGAGCACGACCGGAATGACGTCGACAGCTTGCTCGCCGACCTGTCCCCCCGTGGTCTTGAGAACGCCCACGATCGGTGCCACGTCCGAGTAGTCGCGGCCGTAACCGACGGTGATGTGGTCGTTGCTGGCCCGCATGCCGTTGGTCGGATCGAATTCCTGCCAGCCGGCGTCGCGCCCGCACCAGACCTTGACCCAGGCATGCATGGCATCGGCGCCTTCAAGCCGGGGTTTGCCCTTCGGCGGGATGGTGCGCAGGAAGCCGCTGACGTAGCCGGCCGGAATACCGAGCCCGCGCAGGCCGGCGATCATGATATGCGAAAAATCCTGGCATACACCGCGCTTCAACTTGAAGGCGTCGCTGGCCCTGGTTCGCACCGTGGTCGCCTCGCCGTCATAGGTGAAATCGCGATGGATGCGATTGCACAGGTTCATCGCCGTGCCGGCGGCAGAGCCGGCGACACTATCCCGAGCGTAGCCGGTGATCGCACCATCGATGCCGGCATGAATGCTGGCCGCCAGGAAATGGTGGGGTGTATCAGGCGCCAGCGACCGCACGGCGGCAAGCTCCTGCCTGAGCCTGCCGATATCGGGCGACACGTCGAGGCCGGGCTCGGGCCGCGACACCGATACGCGTGCGCTCATCCTTATGTCGAGTGTGTCATGCGCGTCGCGAAAGGCGATCGACGTGACGTTGTTGCCGAAGAAATCGGGAAAATCCGAACGCTCATTGGGCGCCGGCGCAAAGGACAAGGATGCCGCGATGACGCGCTGAACGTCCGATATCGTCGACGGCAGCACGCGGATCTGATGGCGGCCGCCACCGGCCGCCGCGGCATAGTCGTAATGGAGATGAAGCCTGATGTCGTAAAGCATGCTCTACTTTTCTCGTTTCGGAACCGGCTTAGCCGAAATAGGCTTTGGCGAGGCTGTTGTAGAGGCCGCCGATTTCGTGGGCGAGATCATCCAGCGCCTTCGCTGTCATGTCCGAAGGCTCCTTGATGGCGATGGCAGTGTTGAGCTGCAGGATTTCCTTCGCCGCCGGCGACATGTGCCCTTGCCGGCCGAGCGATGGCAACAGGCCGATCTCGGCCTTCAGCCTTTCGAGCTGGAACAGGATGGAGCGAGGATTGAGCGGGTCGAGCGCCAAGAGATCGACTACCGTGCGCCGGCCGGCCTGCACCGGATATTGCCGACGGTGGGTCATCACGCTGTCGCCGATCTCCAGCATCATGTCGAGCGCGCCGTCCGGCGCCTTGGCGCTGGTCAGCCGCGATAGCGTACGGGCGATCTGGATGCCGCGCTCCAGCCTCCGGCCGATCTCGAGGAAGCGCCAGCCGGCGAAGCGGTACATGTTCTCGTGCAGCAGGCCGGAAAAGCCAGCGAGCTTGCGCAGGATGACCGTCATCGCCCGGGTCGCGTCGTCGCCTGGCGCTACCGTCGTTGCGAACTGATGGATGGTCTTCGACAGGTCCTTCAGCGCCAGCCAGCCATCGGGCGAGAAGCGGTCGCGAATCTGACCGGCGCTGTAGACCGCGCTATCCAGCGTACCGATCAGCCCTGACGGGATCGCCGTCTCGATGTCGATGCCGAAAGGTTGGAGATACTCCCTGATGTCGGCGAGCAGCGGCATATCCGGGTCGGAGGTTTCGGCCAGCCGCACATGATAGGCGCGCAGGATGCGCACCGTGTCTTCCGAGCGTTCGATGTAACGTCCGAGCCAGGTCAGGTTCTCCGCCGCGCGGCTGGGCAGGCTACCGGGCTTGGTGCGCGTGAAACTGTCGCCCTCTTGCGGCAGCAGCGTCTCGCGCTCCACCGGTCGCTCGCTGACCACCCAGACGTCCGCCGCCTGGCCTCCGCGCTGCATCGCGATCGCCGTCGGGTCGAGCGACAGGCCGACGCGGGCAAAGCCACCCGGCATCACCGTCCAGCCTGCGGGCGTTCGCGCCAGATAGACCCGCAGGCTCGCCGGCCGGGGCTCCAGCCAGCCCCCGACATAGACGGGCGTCGTCGAAAGCGTCACCGCTTCCTGGCCGACGAAGTTGCCGCCATCGCGCTCGATGCGCGACACCAGCTCCGCCCGCTCCCCGGCCGACAGCGCCGAGCCGAGCTTCGTCTGATCGTCATCCTCGAAGGCAAGTCTCGTCGACAGCGCTGGCCCGATCACCATGCGGTCGATATTGGCCAGCACATGCGCGCGTTCGGTTGCTTGCCCGCACCACCATGTCGCGACACTTGGCAGCAGCAATTCCTCGCCCCGCAAGGCGCGCGAGATCTTGGGCAGGAAGGCAAGCAGCGCCCGCGTCTCCATCAGGCCGGAGCCCAGCGCATTGACCGTCGCAACCGCAGCCTGGCGGATCGCCTCGACCAGGCCCGGCGTGCCGATCTGCGAGTCCGCGCGCAGTTCGAGCGGATCTGCAAAAGCAGCATCGAGCCGCCGCCACAACACGCTGATCGGCATCAGCCCGGAAACCGTGCGCACCATCAGCCTGCCGCCGGAAACAGTCAAATCCTCGCCTTCGAGCAGCATGATGCCGAGATAGCGAGCGATATAGGCGTGTTCGTAATAGGTTTCGTTGAGCGGCCCAGGCGTCAGGATGGCAACGCGGCCGTCGGTCTCCTTGGCCATGCCGATCAGTGCATCGCGAAAGCGGCGAAAGAAGCCGGCAAGGCGGTGCACATGCATCTCGCCATAGATATCGGACAGCGCGCGCGTGGTGGCGACACGGTTCTCCAGTGCGAAGCCGGCGCCCGACGGCGCCTGGGTGCGGTCGCCAAGCACCCACCATTGGCCGTCAGGCCCACGGCCGAGTTCGAAGGCGCAGAAATGCAGGAAATGGCCACCGGCCGGCTTGGTGCCGACGACGGGACGCAAATACTCCGGGCTCGCCGCGATCAGTCCCGCCGGCAGGATGCCTTTCTCGACCAGCCGGTTCGGCCCGTAAATATCGGCGATTGTTTCCTCGAACAGTTCGGCGCGCTGCACGAGGCCGGCGCTGATCGCCGCCCACTCGCTCTCTTCGATAAGAACCGGGACGTGCGCCAGCGGCCATTCGCGCTCATTGGCGCCAGCCTTGTCGTAGACGCGGTAATAAACACCGGCATCGCGCAGATACTGGTCGGCGCGGGCAAAGCGCTGGCCAAGCTTTTCAGGCCCCAGCTCGTCGAGCGCCTCGATGAAGTGTTTCCAGGTCGGACGGGGGTTTCCTGACGCATCGACCATCTCGTCGACGACGCCGTCGATCGGCTGGTAGTGCTCCAGCAGGCTGTGGATCTGCGGCTTGCCGCGTACTCGTCTGTGATTCCCCTTCGCCATCGCTGATCAGAGTCTTGCCGGCCGCCGAAGGTCAAGGGTCATCGGGAAATCTTCCGCCGGTTGTTCTTCACGCAGCACATAGGCGGACGGCGTATGCCCGCGCGGTTCGAAGCGGGCGAGGCGCCGTGCCTCCGCCTCATTGCCGTTGACCGGGAATGTATCGTAGTTGCGCCCGCCCGGATGCGCGACATGGTAGACGCAGCCGCCGACCGCCCGGCCCGACCAGCGGTCATAGATATCGAACACCAGCGGCGTGTTGACCGGCAGTGCCGGATGCAGACCGGAGGCCGGTTGCCAGGCCTTGAAACGGACGCCCGCCACGGCGACTTCGCGATTGTCCGTGACCTTCATGGGCACGATGCGGCCGTTGCAAACGATCGCGTGCCGCTCCGGATTGAGACCTTCGGTCTTGACCTGCAGCCGCTCGACCGAGGAATCGACGAAGCGCACGGTACCACCGATCGCTCCTTGCTCGCCCATGACATGCCACGGCTCCAGCGCCTGGCGCAGTTCCAGCTTGACGCCCGCGTGCTGAACCTCGCCGCAGAACGGGAAGCGGAACTCGAGCTGGGCGTCGAACCATTCGGGCCTGAACTCGAAACCGTTGAGCTTGAGGTCGTCAAGCACGTCGAGAAAATCGGCCCAGACATAGTGCGGCAGCATGAAGCGATCGTGCAGCGACGTACCCCAGCGCACGAAGCGGCCGTCGAGCGGGCTCTTCCACGCGCGGGCAATGATCGCCCTGACAAGCAGTTGCTGCGCCAGGCTCATGCGCGCATTGGGCGGCATCTCGAAGCCGCGGAACTCGACAAGACCCAGCCGGCCGGTCGGCCCGTCCGGCGAGAACAGCTTGTCGATGCAGATTTCCGAACGGTGCGTATTTCCGGTGACGTCGGTCAACAAATTGCGGAACAGTCGGTCGACCAGCCAAGGCAAGGGTGCCGCGCCCTGATCTGGATGCGGCACCTGCGCCATCGCGATTTCGAGCTCGTAGAGCGAGTCGTGACGCGCCTCGTCGAAGCGCGGCGCCTGGCTTGTCGGGCCGATGAACAGACCGGAGAACAGATAGGACAGCGACGGACGCCGCTGCCATTGCAGCACCAGGCTCTTCAACAGGTCCGGCCGGCGCAGGAATGGGCTGTCATTGGGCGTCGCGCCGCCGACGACGACATGGTTGCCGCCGCCGGTGCCGGTATGGCGGCCGTCGATCATGAATTTATCGGCGCCAAGTCGTGTCTGCCGCGCTTCCTCGTAGATCGCCGTCGTCGTCGCCACGCAATCCTGCCAGTTCGAAGCCGGATGGATGTTGACCTCGATGACGCCGGGATCGGGCGCCACGCGGATGACGTTGAGGCGCGGATCATGCGGCGGGCCATAGCCTTCGATATGCACGGGAAGGCCGATCGCCTTTGCCGCGTTTTCGGCCGCCGCGACCAGTTCGAGATAATCCTCCAGCGCTTCGACTGGCGGCATGAACACGCAGAGCCGGCCGTCGCGCGGTTCGACCGAAAGTGCGGTGCGCACCGCGCCGCCGATCTCGGTGATCTCCTGTTCCACCCGATCCTGCTGGCCGGTCGCCGCCGTGAAGGACGCCGCCTGCTGGCGGCGCGCCATCTCGTCGGCGCCTTCCTGTTCGGCCGGAGCCGTCCCGGGCAATATGGCTTCGCGCGCGGGCAACGGTCCGCGCGGCAGCGATGGATCGACCGGCACGATGTAGGGGAACTGCGCCGGCGGCACATAGGGCAACGTGCCGAGCGGCAAGCGGTAGCCGACGGGTGAATCGCCCGGCACCAGGAACAGCCGGCCGCGCCGCGTATGCCATCTTTCCGAGCGCCAGCGCGGCCCTGACGCCTGGCTGTTCCAGCGCTGCACGGGCAACACGTAACCCGACGGCTTGGTCAGCCCGCGTTCGAACACTTTCGCCATGCGGCTGCGCTCTTCCGGGTCCTCAAGCTTGGAGTTGGACGGATCGACATTGTCCGGCAGCTTGCCCTCCTTGAGCAGCCACTCGGCCGGATCCTCATAGGCTTCGCTGACCATGCTTTTGTCGATGCCGAGTTCGCCGGCAATCGCGGTCAGTAGGCTTTCGGCCTGTTTCGGGCCGACATCGGCCTCGCTCTTTTCGCGCGCGATCAGCGACGGGTCGCTCCACACCGGCTCGCCATCGGCCCGCCAGTAGAGCGAGAAGGTCCAGCGCGGCAGGCTCTCGCCCGGATACCATTTGCCCTGGCCATAGTGGAGGAAACCACCCGGCGCGAAACGTTCGCGCAGTTTTCGGATCAGTTCATCGGCCTTTTCGCGCTTGGTCGGGCCGACGGCGGCGGTATTCCATTCGGCCGACTCGAAATCGTCGATCGACACGAAAGTCGGCTCGCCGCCCATCGTCAGCCGCACGTCCCCGGCCGACAGTGCGGCATCGACCTTGTTGCCCAGCGCGTCGAGCGCCTGCCAGCTTTCGTCCGAAAACGGCTTGGTGATGCGCGGGTGCTCTGCGATGCGGTCTACCCGCATGTCGAAGCCGAATTCGACATTGGCGAAGCTCGCCATGCCGGAAATCGGGGCAGCGTTGCGGAAATGCGGCGTCGCCGCCAGCGGCACATGACTTTCGCCGGTGAGCAGGCCCGAGGTCGGGTCGAAGCCGATCCAGCCCGCGCCGGGAAGATAGACCTCGCACCAGGCATGCAGGTCGGTGAAGTCGACGGCGGTTCCGGCTGGCCCGTCGAGCGCCACCAGATCCGGCTTCAACTGGATCAGGTAGCCGGAAACGAAGCGCGCGGCGATGCCGAGATTGCGCAGGATCTGCACCAGCAGCCAGCTCGAATCCCGGCACGAACCCTTTTTCGCCGCAAGCGTCTCCTCCGGCGAGAACACACCGGTCTCCATGCGAACGATATAGGCAATTTCGCGCTGCAGCCGCGCATTGAGATCGACGAGGAAATTGACAGTATTCGGCGCGCTGCGGTCGATTGTTCCGAGCAAGGCCGAAAGCAACGGGCCGGCCGGCTCCGGCGTCCGGTAGATGGCGAGATCGTCGCGTATCTCTTCCGGGTACTCGAACGGGAAGGTCTCGGCCGATGGTTCGACGAAGAAGTCGAACGGATTGTAGACCGTCATGTCAGCGACAAGGTCGACCTCGATCTTCAGCTCCGTCACCGGCTCCGGGAAGACGAAGCGGGCAAGGAAGTTGCCGTAGGGATCCTGCTGCAGATTGACGAAGTGGTTCGCCGGCTCGACTTTGAGCGAATGGCTGAGCACCTTGGTGCGGGAATGCGGCGCCGGCTGCAGCCTGATGATCTGGGGACCGAGAACCACCGGCCGGTCGTACTTGTAATGGGTCAGGTGATAGACAGCTGCCAGAATTGCCATGAAGCCCCGGAATTCAGCGTTTCAAACGATTTCGCTGAACCCTGACACATCAGGCGGCCATTCTCCAAGCAGAGATGTTGCGGTGCACCTAATTTAAGCAGCTGCCGAACGCTCAGAAGAACGCCTGTATCCCCGTCTGCGCCCGTCCCAGGATCAGCGCGTGCACGTCATGCGTGCCCTCATAGGTGTTGACCGTCTCCAGGTTCTGCGCATGGCGCATGACGTGGTAGCCGATCTGGATGCCGTTGCCGCCATGCATGTCGCGGGCCTGGCGGGCGATATCGAGCGCCTTGCCGCAATTGTTGCGCTTGACGATCGAGATCATTTCCGGCGCCATCTTGCCTTCATCGAGCAACCGTCCGACGCGCAACGATGCCTGCAGCCCAAGCGCTATCTCGGTCTGCATGTCGGCGAGCTTCTTCTGGTAAAGCTGCGTGCCGGCCAACGGCTTGCCGAACTGCTTGCGATCAAGACCGTATTGGCGGGCGCGGTGCCAGCAATCTTCCGCAGCCCCCATCGAGCCCCAGGAAATGCCGTAGCGGGCCCGGTTGAGGCAGCCGAATGGACCGCCAAGCCCCTTGGCGTTGGGCAACAGCGCGTCTTCGCCGACTTCGACGCCTTCCATCACCACTTCGCCGGTGATCGATGCCCGCAGCGACAGCTTGCCGCCGATCGTCGGAGCCGAAAGCCCCTTCATGCCCTTTTCCAGCACAAAGCCGCGGATCTCGTCCTTGCCGTTCTCGCCCTTCAACTTCGCCCAGACGACGAACACGTCGGCGACCGGCGCGTTGGAAATCCACATCTTGGAGCCGGACAGCCTGTAGCCGTTCGCGGTCTTGTCGGCGCGCGTCTTCATGCCGCCGGGGTCGGAGCCGGCATCCGGCTCGGTCAGGCCGAAACAGCCGATCCACTCGCCGCTGGCGAGCTTGGGCAGGTATTTTCTGCGCTGTTCGTCCGAGCCATAGGCATAGATCGGGTACATCACCAGCGACGACTGCACTGACATCATCGAGCGATAGCCGGAGTCAACACGTTCGACTTCGCGCGCGACCAACCCGTAGGTCACATAGTTCGCGCCGAGGCCGCCAAACTCCTCGGGAATATTGATGCCGAGCAGGCCGGCCTCGCCCATTTCGCGGAAGATCGCGGTGTCGAAGGTCTCGTTGAGATAGGCGTCCTCGATTCGAGGCGCCAGTCTGTCGGCGGCAAAGGCTGCCGCACCATCGCGCACCATGCGCTCGTCTTCCGAAAGCTGGTCCTCGATCAGGAACGGGTCTTCCCAGACGAATGCATTCTTGTTGGCAGCCATGGCATTCTCCCAAACCAATGCATGTCGCCCAAACATGTTCAGCAGTTTTGGATGACGACATGCATGAAGCAAAATCTTGGCCCGGCTTATCGGCCTGCGCCTTGAAAAAATCAAACGAAATTGCTTCACCGATCAATGAGCGTTAGTAATGGATCATGAGTGTCCAGCGCCGACTTTTGCCCAACATCAGCGCCCTTGCCGCCTTCGAGGCTGTGGCCCGGCTCGGCAGCTTCACCGCCGCCGCCCAGGAGCTCGATCTGACCCAGGGGGCGGTCAGCCGGCAAATCAGGTTGCTGGAAGATCAGTTCGGCCGCCGATTGTTCGAGCGCGACAGCCGCAATGTCAGGCTGTCGACATCAGGCGAAATCTACGCCGACGCGGTGCGTTCAGCGCTTGGCCAGTTGCGTGACGCAGCCCTTGGATTGATGAGCAATCGCCATAGCGGCATCCTGAACCTTGCCATATTGCCGACCTTCGGCACGCGCTGGCTGATGCCGATGATCCCCGATTTCGTCGAAAACAATCCCGATATCACCATCAACTTCGTCACCCGCGTCGGCCGCTTCGACTTCGCACGCGAGCGGCTGGATGCGGCAATCCACTACGGCCTGCCGGACT
This sequence comes from Mesorhizobium sp. M0830, assembly GCF_040319965.1. NCBI lineage: Bacteria > Pseudomonadati > Pseudomonadota > Alphaproteobacteria > Hyphomicrobiales > Phyllobacteriaceae > Mesorhizobium > Mesorhizobium sp. M0830. Next base: position 37,230 of record NZ_JAMYOR010000006.1, read on the forward strand.
GGCCGGAGGCCGACTCGACGCTTCTGGTTCGCGAAACGGTGGCCCCGGTCGTCTCGCCAGAATTCCTCGCCGGCCGCGCCATCGCCTCACCGGCCGATATCGGCCGCTTGCCGCTGCTGCATATGGCGACGCGGCCCGGCGCCTGGACCGAATGGTTCGAGCACCAGGGGCTGAGCGCGCCGAGCGGACCCGGCATGCAGTTCGAACAGTTCGGCACCGCTGCCCAGGCCTGCATGGCTGGCCTCGGCGTGGCGCTGTTGCCGCTGATCCTCATCGCAGGCGAATTGCATCGCGGCCAGCTCGTGCTGGCGCCCGGCCAGCCGATGCAAAGCCGCAGCGCCTACTATCTCGTCGTCCCGCACGACAAGCGCGGCCATCCCCCCGTCGCCAGCTTTCGCGACTGGTTGCTGGGTCAGGTTGAGAAGGAGCCGGCAGTTCTGGCTTGGTAGCTACTTCCGCTTCAGCGCATCGGCCAGCGCCGCGCCGAACGCGCCTTGCTGTGCGGGCCGCTCCGGTTGGCGCTGCGGCGCCGGTGCACGTGGCGCTGGCCTGCCGCCGCCATTGTCGCGCGGCCCACCGCGCGGTGCCCCGCCTTCGCCCCCGTCCTTGCGCATCGAAAGCGCGATACGCTTTCGCTTGATGTCGACATCGACGACGCGCACCTTGACCACATCGCCAGCCTTGACCACCTCATGTGCGTCCTTGATGAACCGGTCAGCCAGCTGCGAGACGTGCACCAGCCCGTCCTGGTGGACGCCGATATCGACGAAGGCGCCGAAGGCAGCGACATTGGTGACGGTGCCTTCCAGCAGCATGCCGGGCTTCAGATCCTTGATGTCGTCGATGCCGTCGGCGAAGGTCGCCGTCTTGAAACCGGGGCGCGGGTCGCGGCCGGGCTTTTCCAGCTCCGCCAGGATATCGCGCACCGTTGGCAAGCCGAAACGCTCATCGACGAAGACGCGCGGGTCGAGCGCCTTCAGTGTTGCACTGTCCCCCATCAGCGAACGGACATCGCGCCCACAGGCGGCAACGATCTTCTTCGCCACGCCATAGGCTTCGGGGTGCACCGACGAGGCATCGAGCGGCTCGCTGCCATTGGCAATGCGCAGGAAGCCGGCGCTTTGCTCGAACGCCCGAGGTCCAAGGCGGGCGACCTTCAGCAGATCCTTCCGGCTGGCGAAAGGGCCGGTCGCATCGCGATGCGCGACAATGGCGTCCGCGAGTGACGCACCGAGACCTGAAACGCGCGCCAGGAGTGGCGCCGAGGCGGTGTTGAGATCGACGCCGACGGCGTTGACGGCATCCTCCACCACCGCTTCCAGCGAACGTCCCAGCCGGTACTGGTCGACATCGTGCTGATATTGGCCGACGCCGATCGATTTTGGCTCGATCTTGACCAGCTCGGCCAGCGGATCCTGCAGCCGCCGTGCGATCGACACGGCGCCTCGCAAGGATACGTCGAGGCCGGGGAATTCCGCCGCCGCCGTCGCCGATGCCGAATAGACCGAGGCGCCCGCCTCGCTAACGATCACCTTCAATGGCTTCGGGCCACCGTCCGCCGGCATGTCGGACAGCATGTCCGCCACCAGCTTTTCCGTCTCGCGGCTGCCGGTGCCGTTGCCGATCGAGATCAGTTCGACCTTGTGCAGGCGGATAAGCTTGGCGAGTTCCGCCTGTGTGCCACGCACATCGTTCCTCGGCGGAAACGGATAGACCGTCGTCGTGGTCAGCACCTTGCCGGTTCCGTCGACCACCGCCACCTTGACGCCGGTGCGGATGCCGGGGTCGAGCCCCATCGTGGCACGAGAACCGGCGGGAGCCGCGAGCAGCAAATCCTTTAGATTGCGGGCAAAGACGTGGATCGCTTCCTCTTCCGCTCGTTCGCGCAGATCGCGCATCAAATCGAGCGTCAGGTGCAGCGACAGTTTTATGCGCCAGGTCCAGCCCGCCACCTCCATCAGCCAGCGGTCGCCCGGCAGGCTGCCGCCGATGGCATAGGCATTGGCGATCATCCGCTCGACCGGCTTCACCGGCGAAGCGTCGTCGGCATCGACCTCGATGTCGAGCGACAGCACTTCCTCGTTGCGGCCGCGCAGCATCGCCAGCGCGCGATGGCTCGGCACATTCGCCCAGCGCTCGACATGGTCGAAATAATCGGAGAATTTCGCGCCGGCCTCTTGTTTGCCGTCGACCACCCTGGCCCGCATGAAAGCACGTTCCTTCATGTGGGTGCGCAACTTGCCGATCAGGTCGGCATTCTCGGCGAACTGTTCCGACAGGATGTCGCGCGCGCCGTCGAGCGCCGCCTTGGCGTCGGCAACATCTTCGCTGACATAAGCTAGCGCCAGTTCGGCCGGAACGAGCGAGCGGTCGGCGAGAATGGCTTCCGCCAGCGGCCCCAGCCCGCGCTCCCGAGCGATCTCGGCTTTGGTGCGGCGCTTGGGCTTGTAGGGCAGATAGATATCTTCCAGTTCCGCCTTGGTGGTGGCGGCGACGATCTTGCCCTCAAGCTCTGCGGTCAGCTTGCCCTGCTCGCGGATGGAGCCAAGGATGGTGTCGCGGCGGGCATCGAGCTCGCGCAGGTAGGCAAGCCGTTCGGCAAGGTCGCGCAATTGCGTGTCGTCCAGCCCGCCGGTGACCTCCTTGCGGTAGCGCGCCACGAACGGCACCGTCGCGCCCTCGTCGAGCAATTCGATCGCAGCGACCGCCTGTTCGGGCCGGGCACTGATCTCGGCCGCGATGATGGCTGCGATGCGCTTGATGTCGGATGCCATGTCGTTCCTGCTCTCGTCGAAAGAGCGGGGACCATAGGCGCAGATGCTCGGTCCGCCAACCGCCGCGCTTTGATCAGCCCGGCGGGTCCACAGGAATGCGCATGCTAATGCGGCGCTCAGACCATGCGGCTCAGCGCCCCAAAAAAGGCGACGATCTCGGCATCGAGCCGATCGTCGACCGGTTCCGACTGCGACGACATCTTGGCGATCACCACTTCGGTCTTCGGATCGACATAGAGCCACTGGCCATGAATGCCGATGCCGCAATAGACGCCGTTTTCGTGTCCAGTCTGGTACCATTTGTTGCGGTAACGGCCTTTGGGAAACAATGGCCGCATCGTGCCGCGCTGCCAGGCGGCGGCACTGCCGCCGGTAGCAACCGTGTCTCGCACCCAGGCTTCCGGCACGATGCGTCGGCCATTGGCCACCCCGCCTTGCCGCATCATCTCGCCAACGCGCGCCAGGTCGCGCGGCGTCACCGAAATGCCGCCGGCGGTGCGGGCCGTGCCTTCCATGTCGACGCTGATCGAAGCGTCGCTGACGGTGCCAAGCGGCAGCCATAATTTCTCACGCATCAGGTCGGCAAAACGCTGGCCGGACGCGCTCTCGAGCAACAGACCCAGCAGGTCGGAATTGGGCGAGCGGTAGCGGAAGGTCTGGCCATGCGGCTCGGCAAGATGCTGCAGGGTCAGGATGAATTCCCGCAGGCTCTCCCTGCCGCCGCCAGGATTCCACAGCGTGGCGCGGCGGTAGCGGGCGAATGCGCTCTCCGGGTCGAGATAGGCTTCCTCGAAATCGAGGCTGACGCTCATGTCGAGCACATGCCGCACGCTCGCATCGCCATAGGCGGAGCCGGCGGCCTCAGGAATATACTGCGTCACCGGCGCATCCGGATCGAACACCCCCTCGCCTTCCAGTATGCCGGCGACGATCGCCGTCAGCGACTTGCTGATCGAAAAGATGATGTGGCGGGCGCCGAAATCCATATGCGGCGCGAACCAGTCGCCGACGATCTTGCCGCCTTTCATCACCGTCAGTGCATCGGTGCTCGAACGTACGAGAAATTCAGCCACCGTCTCCGGTGTGCTGGCGACCGTGACCTTCTCGCCGAGCAGGCCGCTCATGTCCCGGACGGGCATCTCGACACCAGCCGGCGCTGCTGCGACGCAGGCGGTAGGCACCAGTTCGCCGAGATTCTGGAACGACCATCGATTGAACGGGTTTTCGCGCCAGTTGGCGAGCACTACCTCGTTGCGGCGGAAGCCGTATCGAGTCTCGAACGCGGTCTTGCCGGTCATGGCGTTTCTTCCCATGTGTTTTTGGAGGCTGTTTCGAAAGTCGGTCCGGCGAGTCATATGGTGGTGGTTTCGAGAACCGGAGCGGAGCGGACATTCAGGCCCGAGAGCACCGGAAGCGCAGAAAACGCCGTCAGATGGCCGCTGGAGCGAGTTTCCAAACAGGCTCTCAGCTCAGTGCAGCAGCGATGGCGTGCACGGCCTTCAGCGTCGCTATGGAATAGGCGACATTGCTGAAATCCGGATAGGTCGAAAGCTTCACCACGACCATTCCGGTGTTCCAGTCGATATGGATCATCTGCCCGAACACGCCCCGGCACATCAGCGCGCGCGAGCGCGGGTCCTCGATCCAGAATTGGTTGCGATAGCTGCCCTCCGACAGGCTGGCGTTGAAGTCCGGCCCGTGTCTGCCGTTGCGCGTTGCCTCGATCCAATCGGCCGGCACGATGCCGCCGCCATTGTCGAGGATCAACTGGCCGAAGCGGCCGTAGTCGCGCAGCGTAGCGTTGAAGCCGCCATTGGCCAGCGCATAGCCGGCGCCGTCGACCGTGAAGCAGGCACTTTCATCGGCGCCGAGCTTTTGCCAGAGTTCTTCCGAAACCAGCTGCGGCAGCCGCTTGCCCGTCACGCGCTCCATGATGAAGGCAAGCACGTCGGTCTCGATCGAGCGGTATTCGAAGGCAGCACCATGCGGGCGGATCGTTTCCTTCAAGCCCAGGATCAGTTCGAACATATGCGAGGGCCAGCGGAAATCCGGGTCGCTGTCAGGCGGCACGGGTTTCCAGCCGGTGGCGACATCGACCTGGCCGATGTCCGAATAGCGGTCGCTATATTCCTCGGAGAAACGCACCCCGCTGGTCATGTCCAACACATGCTGGACGCTGGCGCCGGCCCAGCCTGTCGCGCTGAGTTCCGGCAGGTAGTCGGTCACCGGCTTGGCCGGATCGATCAGGCCGCGCCCGACCAGTATGCCGAACACCGAACCGGTGATGGACTTCGCCATCGACTGCGACAGGTGCAGCGTGCGTTCGCCCATGCCGTTGAAATAGCGCTCATAGGCAACCTTGCCGTCCTTGAGCACCAGGAAGCCATCCGTATAGGTTTCGTCGAGCAGCCCGGCGAGCGTCGTCGGCGCGCCTGTGCTGTCTTCGACCGCCAACCCGTCGAGATCGACCTCGGCGCGCTCGAAACGGTGGCGATGGCCATTGCCGCGCCAGACTTCGGCGGTCGGCAGGAATTCGCGGATGTGCTGGAACGCCCAGCGGTTCCACGGCGGCCGGTCCCAGTCGAGCTTGGGAACCACCATGGCGGGTGGCGAGCCCTGCATGATCGGCGGCCGCGGGTCGCTGTTGCGGTAGGATAACATTGAGCCTCTCGTAAGCGCGAAGAAGGGAGGCCGATGCCCCCCTTCCGTAGGATTTTGAACCGAGCCTTATTTGCGCAGGTTGGTCCAGATCTTGTTGTAGATCTCGACCACCTCAGGCGGGCACGGTGGAACGAATTCGGCTGCCGGCGCACCTGCCGGAGGGTTGAGTTCCGGCGAATTGGCGAAATCCGCTTGCAGGAACTTGTGGCTGCCGGCAATGCCGTTGTCATAGCCAGCGAATTCCGAGATCAGCGCCGCGTTTTCCGGGGCCATGACGAAATCCTGGAACAGCTTGGCATTATCGAGGTTCTTGGCGCCTTTCAGCACCGCCACATTGTCCATCCAGCCTTCGATGCCTTCCTTCGGATAGGCATACTTGATGGCGGGGATTTTCTGCCTCGAGCGGTAGGTCGCGCCGTTCCACTGTTCCGTCACGATTACGTCGCCGGAGGTGATCTTGGTGATGGTGTCGTAGCTGAAGGTCTTCCACGACGGCTTGGCGGCCATCAGGATGTCGTTGACCTTTTTCAGATTGGCCTTGTCGGCACCGCAGCGCGGCACGCCGGCATAACGCTCGGCCGCATGCATGACGGTGTTGACGTCGTCGAGCACGTTGATCTGGCCCTTGAGCTCTGCCGGCGGGTCGAAGAGGATGCTGAGCGTGTCGATGTCGCCCTTGAACTTGTCCATGTTGACCGCGAAAGTCGTGGTGCCGAACTGCCACGGCGCGGTGTAGTGGCGGCCCTTGTCCCAATAGATGTCGACAAAACGCGGATCGATATTCTTGCCGTTCGGCATCGCGTTGGGCTCGGTCTTTTCGAGCAGGCCCTCGTCCACCATGATCTTCACGGTGTAGTCGGAGGGCACCACGATGTCGTAACCGGAATTGCCGGCGCGCACCTTCGACAACATGGTTTCGTTGGAATCGTAGTCGTCCAGCGTAACCTTCACATTGTATTGTTTCTCGAACTTCTCGATCAGCTTGGGATTGGTGTAGTCGCCCCAATTGTAGATATGCAATTCGCCATCTGCGAGCGCAGGCAGCGCCCACAAAAGCGCTGCCGTCGAAACGGCAGCCATCATCTTCCTAGACATTTTTGTTCTCCTTTGCCTTCCCATTAATTCAATTGGCGCGTCGGCGCGCGATCAGGAACGATATCGAGACGAAGAGGATCGAGACCAGCAGCAGAATGGTGGAGATGGCGTTGATCTCCGGCGTCATCGGCCGCCTGATCTGGTTCCAGATATAGAGCGGCAGTGTCGTCTGCCCTGGCCCCGCGACGAGTTGTGTGATGGTGAAATCGTCGAAGGACACGATGAAGGCGAGTGCGGCACCCGACATTATGCCGGGAACAAGTAAGGGCAGCGTCACACGCTTGAATGCATTCCAAGGCGTCGCATAGAGATCCGCGGCCGCGTATTCGAGCGTCAGGTCCATATCCTCCAACCGCGCCCGAATCGGCATGTAGGCAAAAGGAATGCAGAAAACAGTGTGGGCGAGGATGAGGTTGCCGATGCCGAAGTTCAGCCCGAACATTCCGGCGATCAGGGCAAAGAAGGACAGCGTCGCCACCGCCGTGATGATTTCCGGGACCATCAGCGGCAGGTTGATGATCATAAAGGCTGTAGACAAGCCCCGCCACGGCTTGACCCGGGTCATGCCGATCGCAGCCAGAGTGGCTGTGATCGTCGAGATGATCGTTGCGGTCACCGAAATGATCATCGTGTTCTTGGCAGCGCTGTGGAATTCCTCGTTGAGCAGCGCACTGTCGTACCAGCCGAGCGTAAGACCTTCCCACTGCGTGACCAGCGAACCACTATTCAGCGAGAAGATCATCAGGATCAGGACAGGCACGTAGAGCACGCATAGGCAGATGATGGCGATAGAGCGGAAGCCCGGCTGGTCCTTGATGTCGATATTGCGGGGATCAGCCATGTTGTATCCTCCCCGACGTGTTGCGGACGTAGAAGAAAAGGGCCACCAGCACGGCAGCCATCAGGATCAACGCCTGGGCACAGCCCAACGGCCAGTTGCGCCCGGATCCGAATTGCTGGGCAATGAGATCGCCGATCATCAGATGTATGCCACCGCCGAGGATAAGCGGGGTCACATAGGCGCCAAGGGCGGGAATGAAGACCAGCAGGCAACCGGCAATGATGCCAGGCCGCGACAGCGGGATGATCACACGCCATAGGACTTGCCGTCGTGTCGCGTAGAGATCGTACGCGGCCTCTATCAGCCGGAAGTCCAGCTTCTCCAGGCTCGAATAGAGCGGCAGCACCATGAACGGCAGAAAGGCGTAGAGCAATCCGAGTTGGATGGCGAAATTGGTGTAGAGCATCGTGATCGGTTTATCGATCACACCCAATGCCATCAGCGCATTGTTGATCAGGCCTTCGTCGCGGATGATGAACATGATCGCCAACGTGCGGACCAAAAGGTTCGACCAGAACGGGATGGTGATCAAAAGCACCCACCAATTGCGCTGCGCTGGCGCCCGCGTCGCCATGAAGTAAGCGGTGGGAAAGCCGAGCAGCAGGCAGATGACCGTCGTCACCACCGCAAACAGAAAGGAGCGCAAATAGATGATCAGGAAGTCCGGCGTGAACTGCAGCGTGTCGTCGAAAATATCGCGCTGGAACAAGAAGTTCAGATAGGCGTCGGTCGAGAATTGCCATTGTACGCCGCCATAGGGTGCCGCGACGAGGAACGAATAGACGCAGATGATGATTAGCGGCAGCACTCCGAAAATGCCGATGATGACCAGCGCCGGAACGGAGAGCAGTCGGTTGCGCCGCGCGGTGGCCTTGGCAGCCCCTGTCTCGAACAAAGCGGCTTTTGAGAGTGTGGTGGCTACCATCAGTCCCTCAACACCTGTGCGGCGTCGTTGCCGATGGCAATGCCGACCTTGTCACCCTGCTCGAAACCGCAGCCTGCACTGCGGGTGTTCTGCTGGCGAACGGTGAAGGCCTCGCCACTATCGAGACGGACCTGAATGTGTGTATCAGTGCCGAAATAGACGATGTTTTCCACCGTCCCGGAAAGGTCGCCCTTGGCGGCGGTCAGCTTGGCGTGCTCAGGCCGCACCACTATGGTGGCTTTGTCTTTCGGCTGGAAGCCTTCCGCGACCGTGGCATTGATCGTCGCGCCGGATTTGAGTGTCGCTTGAGCCTTTCCATCGCTGACGCCGGCAATTGCGGCAGTCAGGAAGTTGGTTTCGCCGATGAAATCGGCGACGAAGCGTTCCGCCGGCTTGTCGTAAATATCCCAGGGCGAGCCGACCTGCAGGATCTTACCCGATGACATCACCGCGATGCGGTCCGACATCGTTAGGGCTTCCTCCTGGTCGTGGGTGACGAAGATGAAAGTGATGCCGGTCTCGTGCTGCAGCCGCTTCAATTCGATCTGCATCTCCTTGCGGAGCTTGTAGTCGAGCGCCGACAAGGGCTCGTCGAGCAACAATACCTTGGGTTGGGGCGCGAGCGCCCGGGCCAGCGCCACGCGCTGCTGTTGGCCGCCGGAGATCTGGCTGGTGCGACGACCGGCGAGTGCTTCCATCTTGACCAGCTTCAGCATCTCGGCCACGCGCACCTTGATCCGGGCCTTCGGCTTGCCCAGCATCTCCAGGCCAAAGCCGATATTGTCGGCCACCGTCATGTGCGGGAACAGCGCATAGGACTGGAAAACGGTATTGACCGGCCGCTTGAAGGGCGGCAACGGCGCGATGTCCTGGCCATAGAGCAGGATTTCACCGGCCGTTGGAAAGTCGAAGCCGGCGATCAGCCTGAGCAACGTCGTCTTGCCGCAGCCGGATGGGCCAAGCAGCGTGAAGAACTCGTTCTCGCGGATGGATACCGAGACCGTGTCGAGGGCAGCGACCTGCCCCTCACCTGATCCGAAAATTTTGCTGACGTTTACTACTTCAATCGCATTCCGACCCGGTTTGTCCGGCACGATTACGCCTCACTGTTGACCCCGCTCTTGCTGGCGGAGCTCTTCCCCTGTTCGATGTGACCACATGGCCGGTAGGTTGGCAAGTCCGGCATTGAATCACAGTTCAGTTCATTATCTCGGCTAGCAAGCCATGCACCAGCAAGCCTCATGCCATTGTCAGGCCTGATAGGTTACCTTTCCGCCGCAGATCGTCGTCACCGGTCGCACCTTGTCCAGATCGGCCGGAGCCGTCTTCTCGATATCCGCCGACAAAACCACCAAATCGGCCATGTAACCGGGTTTCAGCGTGCCTTTGCGGTGCTCGGCGAATTCGGCATAGGCGCCCTCGACCGTATAGCCGGCAACCGCTTCACGCAGCGAGAAACTCTGGTCCGGCAGGCCTTCTGCCCAAGGTTTGCGCATCACCGCCGCTTGTATGCCCAGGATCGGATCGATCGGCGACACCGGCCAGTCGGAAGCGAACACAACGCGAGCGCCAGCATCCTTGAGCGTGCGCCAGGCATAGCTCAGCGGCCACCTCTCGCGGCCGATGCGCGAGAGTGTCGGTTCCAGCGGGAAGTTCAGCGCGCCGGGCGGATGTGGCGGCTGCATGGATGCAATGACGCCCAATTCGGCGAAGCGCGGCACGTCGGCTTCGGTAATGACCTCAATGTGCTCGACCCGATGCCGGCTGTCGCGCTTGCCATTGGCCTTTTGCGCCGCCTCGTAGCCGTCGAGAACCGCGCGTACCGCTCCGTCGCCGATGGAATGCACCGCGATCTGCAGGCCGCGCCGATCGGCCTCCACCGCGACTTGCGCGAAATGTTCTGGCGTAAACAGCGGCTCGCCGACCCAGTCCGGACGATCCGCATATGGCTCGACCATCACCGCCGTCCATGAATCGAGCACACCGTCGTAAAAAACCTTGACCATGCCCGACGACAGCCATTCCGACTTGTAGGTCGAGGCCATCGTCGATGCCTTTTCAAGCATGTCTATGTCCATGACGTTCTTGAAGTGGAAAGGAATTTTTGTGCGGCATAGCAATCGCCCCTCCTGTTCCAGGCCGGCAAGCAGCTCAAGCTGGTAGAGGTTTCCGTCCATATTCTGGATCGACGTGATGCCGTGCCTGGCGCACCATTCGAGACCGCGATGCATCAGATCGCGGTCGGCCGCCAGTTCCTCGGCCAAGGGGTAAGGCTCGGGCTCGCCGCCGGTCAGGCCAAGCCGCGTGCGGTTCTGGCCGAAGAATTCCAGGATCGGGCCGAATGCCTCGCCTTCGCGCAATTCGCCTGCGGCGAGCCCGTCGGCGCCCATGACGATTTCGTTACCCGGTCCCAATTGGCGGCCGTGCAGAAGCCCTGCTTGCTCCAGCGCCATGGTGTTCGCCCACATCGTATGGTGGTCGGAAGCCGACATGGCAAAGGGGCGGTCGGGGATCATGCGGTCGAGATGATGTCGCGTAACCGGCTCGGAAAGGATCGCATAGTCGACGCCGGCGCCGATCAGAAGCCTGGCGTTGGGCCGTGCCGCCGCAAAGGTCTGGATCGCATCGCGCAAGGCGTCGAAGCCGTGCACGCCAGCCAGATGCAGATTATCGAGTTCGGCAGCGCCGCCGAACAGATGCATGTGGGCCTCGATGAAACCCGGCAAGACCGAACCGCCCTTGGCGTCGATGACCTTGGTGGCTGGTCCCTTGAGCTGTTCGATGGAGGCGCGGCTGCCGATGGCGACGATGGCGCCGTCCTTGACGGCAACTGCCTCGGCGGCGGGATTGTCATCGTCCATGGTCAGCACGCGACCGTTGATGACGATCAGATCCGCGTTTTGACCCGCACCCGTGACTGACATCGCGACTCCGCGTTTTTGACGACCGACTGAGACCGACAACCCCGGCGTCCACAACCTGCCGCTCCACTGGAGCGGCGCTACCGGACAGAAGTGATGTCAACTTGCCGTCTTCGAGATTTCCCTTGTTATGCCAAGAGACAGCGTGGATAAAAGAATGCGACTGATTATTCGCGTTTGTCAACATGCGGAATATCGAATGTATTGTGGACAGCATGCTCCGCCTGTGTTGAGACCGGGCGGGCAACGAGGACAGCAAGCCGTGAAGCGCAGTCTTGATCGCAAAACCAGGATAGCGCTCGAACCGCGCAAGCAGCCGCGGCAACAACGGTCGAGCAAGGTGGTCGACAGGATCCTCGACGCCGCGCTGGTCTTGACACGGGAGCAAGGAACCAGGACGCCGACGACGCTCGCCATTGCGCAGCGCGCGGGCCTGTCGGTCGGTTCGGTCTACCAGTACTTTCCCAACAAGGAAGCCATTCTTCTGGACCTCGCCCGGCGCTGGCTGTCATCCTTTCCCGAGGTGATCGCGAGGCGCATCAAGGTCGCCCCGCCCACCAACCGCGAAGAGTTCCGGCGTGAAGTGCGCAAGCTCTTCAAAGACACGTCGAGGCTCTATCTCGATAATGCCACCTTGATGCCGGTGATCGAGGCTATTTCAGGCAATGCCGATCTCCGGCCGATCCAAAACGAATATGACGAGCAGATCATCGCCCTCTATGCCGCATGGCTGCAGCATGTGAACCCGGCTCTTGAAGACAAGGTCGCCAGCCGGCTTGGCGTGCTGATGATGGAGGTCGGCCATGCCTGCCGGCTTGTAGGGCTGAAAAAGGACCGCAGGACATACGACCTCATCGAGGACGATGTTGAAACCATGTGGCTCGCTCTGGTGACCCCCTATCTCAACCTTGAATGATTTCGCATTTCGAGAGGAATTTGATGAAGACTGTCTATTCGCCGCTACACGCTGGCCATGCCGGCCAGATGGAACTGGTTACGAGTGCGATCGTGCCGGGTTTCGAGAAGCCCTCGCGGGCCGAATTCATCAAGGCGCGGGTCGAAAGCGTGAGACTGGGACCGATCGTCCTGCCGCTCGAGCATGATCTTGCCGCCGCCAAGCGCATCCACAAATCAGACTATGTCGACTTCCTGCCGACGGTCTGGCCGCAATGGGTGGAAGCCGGTCTGAAGGGCACGGCGATGCCCTTCACCTGGCCGACGCGCGGCTTGCGCGGCGACGTGCCGCCGAAGCGCATCGACGCCCTGCTTGGCTACTATTCCTTCGATGCCGGCGCCACCTTCGTCGAAGGCACATGGGCCGCGATCAAGTCGTCCTATGACGTGGCGCTGACCGCTGCCGGCCTGGTCAAGGATGGCGACGCTTCCGCCTTCGCGCTCTGCCGTCCGCCCGGCCACCATGCCGGTGCAGGCTTCATGGGCGGCTATTGCTACATCAACAACGCCGCTGTCGCCGCTCAATGGTTCCGCGACCAGGGCGCTGCCCGTGTCTCCATCCTCGACGTCGACTACCACCACGGAAACGGCACGCAGGAGATCTTCTACGACCGCGCCGACGTGCAGGTCCTCAACCTGCACGGCGATCCGATGGTCGAGTACCCGTTCTTCCTCGGCCATGCCGACGAAATTGGCGCCGGCGAAGGCGAAGGCTTCAACGTCAATTACCCGATGCCCTTCGGCACCGACTGGGACGCCTGGAACGCCTCGCTCGAGCACGCCTGCGCCAAGCTTGCCGCTTACGCCCCGGATGTCGTCATCGTCTCGCTGGGTGTCGACACGTTCGAGAAGGACCCGATCAGCCAGTTCAGGCTGACGACGACAGATTATCCCAAGATCGGCCGCCGCGTCGCCAGGCTCGGCCTGCCGACGCTGTTCGTCATGGAAGGCGGCTATGCCGTGGAGGAGATCGGCATCAACGCCGTCGGCGTGCTGACCAGCTTCGAGGATCGGTAATGCCTGTCGCCCAAAAGTGTGTAGCGGTTCTGGGACAACGACAGGCATAGGTAGAAGACCACCAGGAACGGGCGGCGATGCCGCCCGGATTTCGCTCAGGTCGCGGCGCCGATGCTAGGCGCGACAACTGGCTCGGCCGGTTTGCGCGAGCGGCCGAGGTAGTAGACCCCCGCCGCCGCGATGACGCCGGTCACCAGGATACCCGCCGCCAGGACCGGCCGATACCAGAACCAGGCAATCGCAATTGTCGTCGTGCCGACCAGGATCGCCAGGAAAAAGGCAATGATGCCGGTTCCCATCCGCGCCATGCTGCCGAGGAACGGGATGACGTCGAGGATCACGCCGATCGGGCTGAGGAACAGGGCAAAGCCGATGGTCAGCAGCAAAAGGCCGGCAGCGCGCAGCAGCCAGGTGATGAGGGTGTTTGCACTGACCGCCTCGGCGAACATCTTGTCGGCGGGGACAGTGCCGGTGTCGACCATCAGCAACGCGTCGCCCGCCTCGGTCTGGTAGGGCTCGAACCGGCTGCCGGCCTGCCGTGCGACGATGCTGACCACGCCGAGCGGCGCCAGGTCGTAGCTGATGCGGTAGTCACCCAGCGCCGGCGTTGTCGTGTCTGCGCCGAGATAGACCTCGCCGTCGACGATGCTGAGCGGCCGGCTGCCGGTATACGCGGCTTTGATCGCGGCAGACTGGTCGGACGATAGCGGATAGTCCTTGTCGCCCTCGATGCGATCGAGCACCGGCGTGTCGAGATCGAAGGCGACGAGCTTGCCTTGCGGAATTTGGAAGGTGCGGCTGTGGATCGCCATCGGCGGATTCTGGTGGCCGTCCGGTTTCTTGAAATCCGACGAGTCGATCTGGCTGTCGTCCCACACCTTCGAATAGCTGTAGGTGGTCACCGTCTCTTCGTCGCCACCCAGCTTCTTGGTGGTCTCGGATTTGGATTCTTCCTTCCACTGGTACATCTCGACGCTGCGCGACAGCCGCAGCCCTTGCGCCGCAATGCCGAAATCCGGATCGGCGAGACCACTGTCCGCCGTCACCTGCCCGCTGACATGCACCAGCTTTCCGTCATTGGCGGCATCGACGCTGTCGGCGCTGGTCGAAACCACGGCACCCGCCCCTTCGGCCAGCGAGCGCGCCGTCTGTACCGCGCGGCCCTCGTTCCAGAACAGCCCGATCACCATCAACACGACCAGAAGCAGGCCGAAGATGACCCCACCGACCGCGCGCTTGATCCGCCCGAACCACGAGACCGACGCAACTTCCTGAAATGAATCGCTCATTATTTCCCCCGAAACCATTGATGCCAGAATTTGAGCTCGGCCGTTGGCCGCGCATTGAACCGATCAGTTGGCGTGAATCTATGCTCCGCCCCAATGCCTATGGCCCAGAAGCGCCAGTCATCCCGCCCGGTCCGATCCAAAGGACGCCATCCCTGCCGATCACCGAGAACCTATCGGAACCGATCCGTCTTCGATACGGCAGCTTTGCAACACGGTTCGTCTTTTCGTGTCGACTTTTCAGGTGCGTAAGGGCGGCGAAAGGGGTCGGAGTCCGCCTCTGAGTCGCACGCGAGTCCGCCGGATTCGATTTTGTCAAATCGCGTTTGATGTCGGATTCAACTGCGGGTAGATTAGACCCGAATCAGCCGGTCCTCGGGGGGCGCGGCGACCACCCAAAGTCTCTTGTTCCGGAGCTTTTCCGGCACCAGACGCGGACGGCTTCGCGTTCCCTGAATGGATTCGAAACTGGTTGGCGCAGCCCTGCGCCACGCGTGTGTCTTCGTCAAAGTGATGCGTATTCGGGTTCGGCGGCTGGCTTCCAGCAACCGGGCGGCAGAAACGATTCCGGCCAAAAGCAACAGAATGAGCAGTCCCGCAGCGCCACTTCAATCCGACACATTGGGCTCGCGCCTGACGTCGCGCGGCGACCTCACCAGCTTTTTCATGCAGCTGACCGCCGAGATCGGTGCCGACAGCTATATGCTGGTCGCCATCGTCCACGATCAGGACCGCAACGATGCGCGCATCGTCTCGTCCAACTGGATTTTCGACGCCATCGAACTGACCGGCAAGCGGCTGATCGCCGGGCTTGCGCAAGGAGCGCTCACGGTGGGGCCGGGTATCCGCCCGATCGCTCTGGTGGCATCCCAGGCGCCCGAGGCTGACGGGTTGATCACCGGTGAGGAAGCGCGCCTTCTCGACGTGCTTGGCCATGCGGAGATCTATTCGCTGCGCCTCAATGTCGGCCGCCAGCGTCTGTTCGCCCTGTTCTCCGCGGCGACTGCCGGCAACATCGACCAGCCGGCGCTGATGCGGGCGCAGCTGAAATGCTGCTATGCCCTGTCACACATCCCGCAGCTGATTGCCGCCGCCGCGATGCAGGATCCGCTGTCGGATCGCGAGCGCGAATGCCTGTTCTGGGTCTCCGAAGGCAAGACCACGGACGAGGTCGCCGTCATTCTTGGCGTCTCCTCCAACACCGTCAACAGCTACATCACCCACGCCATCCAGAAGTTCGCGGCCAGCAACCGTGCGATGGCCATCGCCACGGCGATCAGGAGCGGCATCATTTGAAACACGCCGATATCAAAGAAGCTGCCGAGGCCCTTTTCAACGAACAGCGCAATCCGTTCGGCGCCTTTTCTCTCGGCTCCGAGACCCATCACGCCGTCACCATTCCCGATGCCGTGCGGCGCTGCCGCTGGATATCAGTCGACATCAACGCCTCCGCCTTCGGCCTGTTCTTTGTCAGCCCCTCGCCCGAACGCGCACGGCTCGTCCCTTGCCTTGATTCCGACTACCCCGGCATTTCGGTGGCGACGAAATTCATTTCAGGCGCCAATGGCGAGGAGATCGTGCGCCACACCCGCATCTCGACGGAACCGCGCTGGTGGACGGATGACGGCGGCGCCGCCATGGCGGCGATGTTCGGCAACCTCGCCTGGACCGAGCAGATGGCCCCGCTGGCGCCCGGCACCAGTGGCATCGCGTTTCCTGTCCACGCCGATCGTGGGCAGTGCGGACTCGTCGTTTTCATGGGCTCTGAGATAGCCTTGCCGCAGGACGCGCTCTACGAGATCCACGCCCGCTGCTTCTCGTTGTTCGCCGCCGTGGCGCGCATCCGTCCCGGCGATGCGGGCCGCATGCGCTCTATCTCCAAGCGCGAACTCGAATGCCTGAAGCTGACCGCCAATGGCAACACCAGCGAGGAGATCGCGCGGCTGCTGAAACTGTCGGTGCACACAGCCAACCAGTATCTGACCCAGTCGACCCAGAAACTCAACGCCGTCAACCGCAACCAGGCCGTTGCCAAGGCGCTGCGGCTTGGCCTGATCGAATAAGGCAACTATAGGATTGGCCCGCTTCTGTCGGAAGCGATCGATGTTCCGCGAAAGGCCCGCGGCTCGACCTTGCGGATACGCGCCTGTTCGATGACCACCTCGAGCAGGGCCGTGTTGTGCTCCGGGTCTTCGCCCGGCTTCTCGAACGACACGTAGTTGACCACCACCGACGCGCCGTTCTCGCTCAGCGTCAGCTGGAAATAGACGGTGACCCCAGGCGGCCTCAACTCCAGATCAAGCACGATGCGCGGGCTGCCGGTCCAGTCGACATGCGCCTCGCCGCCATGGCCGAGCCGCAGTGTGCCAGGCATGAAGAACAGCTCCACCGCTGAATCGACGAGATCCGACAGGCATGCGAAATGTTCCAGCCGGATGAACGCTATATAGTCGGCGACATCGATCAGCCTCAGTTCACCCACCACCTGCTCGATGGCACTGGCGACGATGATCTCGCGGGATTTTGCATGCGGTTGACGGTTCATGAAATCTGTCTGCGCTCAGCCTTTTTCGAGTAGACGATCCGCACCAGTTCGGCGACGGCCTGGTAGAATTGCGATGGGATCACACTATCGACCGAAACTTGCTTGTACATGGAGCGGGCGAGCGCCACGTCCTCGAAGATCGGGATGTTGTTTTCGCGTGCGATCTCGCGGATTTTCAGCGCCACCAGATCCTGCCCCTTGGCCAACACCATTGGTGCCGAGTCCTCGTCGCGCACGTATCTTAGCGCGATCGAAAAGTGCGTCGGGTTGGCGATGATCAGCGTCGCGCGCGGCACCGCCGTCATCATCCGCTTGCGCGCCCGGTCGCGCGCCAGCGAGCGCAGTCGCGACTTGACGATCGGATCGCCCTCGGACTGCTTGAACTCGTCCTTGACCTCCTGCTTGCTCATGCGCAGATCCTGCTTCCAGTGGAAGCGCGACCAGACGATGTCGACTGCCGCGATCAACCCCATGACGAAGACGATCGCCACCAGGATGTCGACGGCAATGCCGCGGATGACGAGTCCGAAAGCGACCGGATTGGTGATCATGCCGGCGAGCAGCTTGCGGTGGTCTTCCGACAGAGTGAAGCTCAGCACGACGATGGCAAAGCCGACCTTGCCGAGTGACTTCAGGAACTCGACCCAACCCTGAATGCCGAACAGCCTGTTCCACCCCTTGGGGATCGAGATGCGCGAGAATTGCGGCCGCACCCGCTCGCCGACGAACTGCGGCATGTTTTGGAACACCGAGGCGCCGACACCGGCGACAGTCAGCAGCACGAACAGGCTGATGACGGCCCGGCCCACCTCGAAAATGACAGTCCTGTAGAGCGCGATGACGTCCGTCTCGGTGTCCATCGGCCACGCTTCCGGCTTCTCCAGGAACATCGACAGGAACATGCCGAGATCGATGACCGCGTCCTTGGCGTAGAAGACGGTGAACACCAGTATGGCAACGAACGATGCAAGGAGCGCCGTTTCCCGCGAATGGGGCAGTTTGCCCTGTTCGACAGTGTCGCGGATCTTCTTTTCCGTCGCCTCTTCGGTTTTCGAGTCCTTGTCGACCGCGTCAGCCATGGCGCGATCTTAGGCGGCGTCTTGGGTCGACGGAAGTTCGAAGGCGCCTTCGCGCGACAGCCGGATCGTCGTCGTCACGATCGTCTTGCGTGCTGCTGTGATATCGGCAAGAAGAACTCCTTCCGAACCTTGTCCGAGTTCGGCTTCGATCATGCGCCGCGACCGCGCGCCGATCGCCGACAGCACGGATTCGGCAAGTCCCGCCTGCGCGCCGCGCAAGGCCAGTGTGACCAGTTCGGTCGATAGCCCGTCGAACAGCAGCACCCGCGCTTTCTGGGTGAGCAGCGGCAGGTCATCGAAGGCGAACAGGCGGGCCCGCACACCATCGAGGTCGGGCGTGCCGGCGGCCTCCAGATCCTGCATGACCTCCTCGAGCAGCGGCTTGTCCAGTTCGTTGAGAACGCTGGCGACACGCGCCTGCCCGGCAGAAGTGTCTTTGGTCGAGGTTTCCGCCAACACGCTGGTGCGCAGCCGGTTTTCGACGATCTTGCTGGCGGCGTCCGGAACATTGGCCATCGTCACCATGCGCTTGATGATTTCGCCACGCATCGGCTTGGTCAACGTCAGCAGCACGCTCGCCGCAACCTGCGGCGCCAGCTTCGACAGCACCATGGCCGCAGTCTGCGGGTGCTCGCCCGCCAGGAAGGCGCCAAGCCGCGCCGGCTCGAGCTTTTCGAGCTCGGGCCAGATGGGCGGCGGGCCTTCCGGGGCGACTTCGAATCTCTTGTCGCCCATGATCGCGCTCATCTCTTCGGGCGACAGCGACTCGTTGAGGATGGTGTCCATCCTGTCGGCGGAATCGAGCAATCCCGCCCCTTCGGTGAACTCGGCCTCGAACTCGGCGACGATGCGCTCGAGATCGCTTTGCGGAATCGTCCGCAGCAGTCGGGCGCCCTCGATCAGCGCCTTCAGTTCTTCCTGCTTGAAGAATTTCAACAGGCGGCTGGCCGACGGCTTGCCCATCGCCACCAGTATGGCGGCTGCCTTCTGCGCGCGGGTCAAGGTGGCCGGCGTCGTCATGCCACTCGCCTTCGCTGCCACCGGCAAGCTCCGCAACCCATGTCTAGGCGCCCTTCGTGCCAGCGATGATTTCGGTCAGCCTGATGCCGAAGCGCGACGGATCGCTTTCCAGCACGGTGATCTCGCCGCGCGCGATCTTGCGGCCGTTGACCACAACGTCGACAGGTTCGCCGATACGACGATTAAGCGCCACCGTCGAGCCCTTCTGGAGCGCCATCAGGTCAGAGACCGGCATCTCGGTGCTGCCGAGAATGATCTGAACATCGACGGGGATGTTCATGATGACACTTGAATTGGCGCCGGAGGCGGCCCTGAACGCCGCATCCGGGCGTTGTTCCTCTTCGTGCAGAACCCCGCGCAATTCTTCGATGGCACGGTCGAGTTGTTCGTCCGGCTGGTCGAGGTCGGCTTCCACCTTGGTCTTGGCCATGAATGTCTCCAGTGCTCAGGCGCGTCCGGCGGCAGCCGGCATCAGCCCGTCGATAAAATCCTGCCCGGCATCGTAGGGATGCTTGATTCGGACGGTATAATTCTGTCCCAGTTTGCCGAATTCGCAGACGAACAGCGTCTGGCCGCGGGCACTGAGACGCGCCTGGGATTGCGCCGTCTCCTCGAATTCGATGATCTGGCCGATGTCGAAGTTGGCGAGGTCGCCGAGCGTTAGCCGGGCCAGCGGCATGGTGGCTTCGAGCGCTACCGCTGAACGCATCACCTCTTCCGAAAAGCGCGCGCGCCAGTTGGCGTTTTGATCCTTCTCGCTGACCGCGGCAACGCCGTCCCGACCGGCCAGCACGATACGCTGCGGCATCGTCACGGTGATGCTGCCGCTGTCGGCCGGCGTCGAGACGCCGAGGACGATGCGCAGTGCGGCGCCGTCGCGCAGCACGTGTCGCTTGGCTTCCATGCCAGACATCGCCCGCGGCGCCGGAAGCCGTAGCTCAAGCGAGCGCCGACCGGATCCGTTCAGCGCCTGCGCGACCTGTTGAAACACCATCGTCGAAACGTCGGTCTCGATCGGCGACAGGTCACGCTCGATCGGCGACACTGGCATGTCCGGGTCACCCCCAAACAGCGTCGAGACCATGATGGCGATCGCGGCGCCATCGATGACGAGGGTCACGGCATCGGAAGACGCCGGCGAGGCAACGACGGTCATCGCGAAATTCTCACCGGCGCGGGAACGCGCCTCGGGAACACGACTGATCTCGATCGCTTTGAGATCGACAATGACCGGAACGCCAAGCTCGCCGGTCAGGCTTTTCTGCAGCAGCGGCACAGCGCGCTCGGCCATGGCGCGACCCGCATCGATGACCTGCGCGGCCTCGCCGCTGTCACCGACGAGGCGCTCGATGATCAGCGAGCGCGCTTCCGATGGGCTGCCTGGACTGGTCATGACGGTGCTGGGACCGATCTGTCGCGCATCGTTCAGGCGGCCTTCTTTTCGACGGCGCCGGTGTTCATCGTGCTCTGCTCGACGGCGTCGATCGTCGGTCGTTCGTAGGACGAAATGGTCTTGCGGCCGAACTCGATTGCCACCTGCGGCAGCGCGCCGTTCATGTAGGCCAGCAGCGTCTGCTTGACGATGATATAGAGGCGATTCTTCTTCTCGCGCACAGTCTTGATCTTGGTGGCGACAGGCCCGACCACCGCGTAGGACAGGAAGATGCCGAGGAAGGTGCCGACCAGGGCCGCGCCGATCAGGCCGCCTAGGATTTCCGGCGACTGGTCGAGCGCGCCCATCGCCTTGACCACGCCAAGGACGGCAGCGACGATGCCGAGCGCCGGCAAGCCATCGCCAACCGCGATCAGCGCGTGATAGGCCTTCATCTTGTCGGATTTGATGGTCTGGATTTCCTCGTCCATCAGCGCCTCGATCTCATGCGAGCGAGCATTGCCGATTATGATGATGCGACAGTAGTCGCAGATGAAATGCGTCAGATCATGGTTCTTGAGCACGGTCGGGAATGCCTGGAAGATCGCCGACTCCTCGGCATTGTCGATATGGGCTTCGACCTCACTGCGCGACTTCGAGCGCAGCTCGCGCATCAGTGAGTGCAGCACGCCCAGCGTTTCGAGATAGTCCCGCTCCTTCGGCACAGCCTGCTTGAACGCTTCGAGGATGGCCTTGCCGGTGTCCTTGACCGTCTTCATCGGGTTGGCAACGAGGAAGGTGCCGAGCGCCGCACCGCAGATGACCACGGCTTCCCACGGCTGTACCAGCACATGAAGATGGCCGCCCATGGCCATGAAGCCGCCAAGGACGCAGCCGAGCGTCACCACAAGTCCAATCAGAATGCCCACGAAAGGTCCTTCCGCATTTCACATCAGGAGCAAGGAATAGCCCTCGTGCCTTGTGTGAGGCTTGAATCGAAGCCGCCGGATCCGATTCAGTTTCGCGCAAGGAAGTGGGGATATTGTCCTGACATAGCTTCGGCCGGAGGCACGTTTTTGCTGAATACCTTTACCAGCTACCAGCTCATCACCAAGGACATCTCGAAGTCGATCGACAGGATCGAGCAGCAGCCGGTGGTTGATCGCGACACCAAATATTATCTTGCCAACATAACCAAGGTGAAATCGATCGACGATTTCGTCAAGAATGACCGTCTCTTCAAATACGCCATGAAGGCCTACGGGCTCGAGGACATGGACTACGCCAAGGCCTTCATGGTCAAGGCCCTGAAGGAAGGTATCTCCAATCCCGACAGTTTCGCCAACAAGCTGACCGATAAGCGCTATGCCGAATTCGTCAGCGCCTTCAATTTCGCCGCCAACGGCGCCAATGCGACCATCTACAACAAGACGCAGCAGATGGTGACCAAGAACTACGCCACGCAGGCGGAAATCGCCGGCCTCGATCCGGCTTCGGCCTATGTGAAGGGCGAGACCACATACTATCTCGCCAACATCACAAAGGTGAAGTCGATCGACGATCTGATGTCGAACGACCGGCTCTACACATATGCCCTGGCTTCTTTCGGTCTCGATTCGGCGACGGAGGACAAGGACCTCATCAAGCGGGTCCTGCAAGGTGGCGTCCGCGATCCTGACAGCGTCGCCAACAAGATGACGGACAAGACCTACGCCGCACTTGCCTCCGCTTTCAACTTCGAAGCCTATGGTGCGAACACCACCACCATCAATCCGGCACAGCAGCCCACCGTCGACAAATATATGCGCCAGACCCTCGAAGAGGATGCCGGCAACACCAACCAGGGTGTGCGGCTGGCGCTTTATTTCGACCGCAAGGCGCCTGATATCACCAGCTGGTTCGACGTGCTGGCCGACACCGCGCTTGCCAGCGTCGTGCGCACCGTGCTCGGGCTGCCCGACTCCTTCGCCACCGCCGATGTCGACAAGCAGGCGCAGCTGTTCGAGCAGAAACTCGACATCTCGGATTTCTCCGACCCCGAGAAGCTCGGTAAGTTTCTGACACGCTTCACCAGCATGTACGAGATCAACAACCCGACGTCATCGGCGGTCACCTCGGTCGGCGTGCTCTTTGCGCAGCCGATCACGGTCGGCATCTCCACCGACCTGATGATGGCCATGCAGAAGCTGAGGTTCTGAGAGCATCATGCGGGACAGTCTGTACGTCGCCCTTTCCTCGCAGATCGCGCTCGAGCGCCGCCTCGATACGATCGCCGACAATGTCGCCAACGCCTCGACGATCGGTTTTCGCGCCACCGGCGTGAAGTTCGAGGACGTCGTCTCCGGCACCGGGTCGAAATCGGTGTCCTTCGCATCCTCTGGCAAGACCTATCTTTCCGGCGCTCACGGTGCCTTGAGCGAGACCGGAAATCCCTTCGATTTCGCCGTCCAGGGCGACGCCTGGTTCGCCATCGATACACCTGTCGGCACCGTCATGACCCGCGACGGGCGCTTTTCGATGAACGAGAACGGCGAACTCATGTCGATGGAAGGCCACGCAGTGCTCGATGCCGGCGGCTCGCCGATCCAACTCGATCCGCGCAACGGTCCGCCCAAGGCCGGGGCCGACGGTTCGCTGCGCCAGAACGGTCAGCTTGTCGGCTCGATCGGTCTCTACAATTTCGATCCGGGCGAGAATTTTGTCCGCTACGGCAATTCCGGCATCGTTCCGGCACGCACGCCTGAGCCTGTTACCGATCGCTCCGATATAGGCATCGCCCAGGGGTTTCTCGAAGAATCCAACGTCAATCCGGTGCTGGAGATCACCCGGCTGATCATGGTCCAGCGCGCCTTCGAGAACACCGCTGCCCTTATGCGGCAGACCGATTCCTCCACTGACGAGGCGATCAAGACGCTCGGCTCGAAATAGTCCATGTCACTTGACCAGCCATCCCTGCGCGCATCCGAAAGGCAGCTCCAGCCAGCCCCGAAAGACCGGCTTGCCGCGCTGGAACGGGTATGGCAGCGTTTCGCCGACGCCGAGACGCTACTCAAGCGCGGAGGCCGCGTCACCGAAGTCACGCCCACGCATTACAAGGTGCACGGCCTATCCGATTTCGCCAGGCTCGGTGACATCGTCGAGCAGCGCGGCCATGGCGGCACGCGCCATGGCGAGATCGTCAAGATCAGCCGCGACGAAGTCGTCGTGGCGCCCTTCGAACGCAGTGCAGATGCCGGCATCGGCGATGCCGTGTTCCGCCGCGGTCCGCTCGCGGTGGCGCCGCATGCCTCGTGGCGCGGCCGTACCATCGACGCGCTCACCAGGGCAATCGATGGCGGCGCGCCGCTCGTCAGGGGTGACGACGCGTCGAGCGGCGCCCAGACGACGCCCGGCGCAATGGCGCGGCAGCGTGTCGGCACCGCCTTCATGACCGGGGTCAAGGTCATCGACATCTTCACGCCGCTCTGCTTCGGCCAGCGCCTTGGCATCTTCGCCGGCTCCGGCGTCGGCAAGTCGACGCTGCTCGCCATGCTTGCCGGCGCCGACGCGTTCGACACCGTCGTCGTGGCGCTCATCGGCGAACGCGGCCGCGAAGTCCGCGAATTCCTCGAGGACACGATCGGCGACAGCATGGCCAAGACCGTCGCCGTCGTCGCCACCAGTGACGAGAGCGCCATGATGCGCCGGCGCGCGCCGGACACCGCCATGCGCATCGCCGAACATTTTCGCGATCAGGGCCACCGCGTGCTCCTGGTGCTGGACTCGATCACCCGCTTTGCCCACGCGCTGCGCGAGGTGGCGACGGGAACCGGCGAGCCACCGGTCGCGCGCGGCTACCCGGCTTCGGTGTTCACCGAACTGCCCAAGCTGCTCGAACGTGCCGGGCCAGGCACGGAAGGCAAAGGATCGATCACCGCCATCATCTCCGTGCTGGTCGACGGCGACGACCACAACGACCCGGTCGCTGATTCCGTGCGCGGCATTCTCGACGGTCACGTCGTGCTCGACCGCACGATTGCCGAACAGGGCCGCTACCCGCCGGTCAATCCGCTGTCGTCCATATCGCGGCTGGCCGACAAGGCGTGGAGCACCGAACAGCGCGCGCTGGTGACAAGACTGAAGTCGATGATCTCGCGGTTCGAGGATACGCGCGACATCCGCTTGCTGGGTGCTTACCAGGGCGGCGTCGATGCCGAGCTCGATATTGCCGTGCGCCAGGTGCCGCTGATCTACGAAGCGCTGACGCAAACGCCGAAGGACCGCCCGTCAACCGATCCGTTCTCCGATCTCGCCCGCCACCTCAAGAGCAAGCTGAATGCCGATGCCGGAGACTGAACGCGAATATACCGAGCGCATCCTGCGCGACATGATCGCCGAGGCCAACGCGGCGGAGAAAGCCCGAGCTGACGAAGCCAGAACCGCCAAGGCAAAGGTTGCCCGTGCGATCGCTGCCAAAGCCGAGGCCGTTCTGGCCAGAGCCGTAAAGCCAGCCCTGCCACGGGTTGCCAAAGCCGATTCCGTTCTGACCAAGGTCGCCGAGCCCGCCCTGCCCAGGGTTCCCCGGGCCGGGGCCGCCGAGATGACTCAAGCCAGCCGCGAATCGCTGATCGACGGGCTGTTCCCGCGCACCGAATGGCCGCAGCCGCCAAAGGCGCAGTTTCCCAGGCTGAAAAAGAAATCGGACCGGCGCAGCGACTTCGTCATTGCCGCGCTCGGCATCACGCTCGGGCTGATTTGCGCCCTGTTTCCGTGGTACATATTCTTCAATCAGGACCAATTCGGCGTACAGGCGATCAAGTTCGGCGGCACCGGCACCAATTCGGGACGGGCGGGCGGCGGCGTGGTCGCCCAACGCAGCGCGCCGCTGACGGCCAAAGACGTTCCGGCCACCAATCTCGATCTGCTCGCCACGGGAACCGTGCAGGATGACGCCAATCCCTCACCGGCACCCGACGATCAGCCCTTTCCGGCCGACGCGGCGAAATTCCGCATGGTCCATGTCGCCAATGGCCGCGCCATGATTGAGGACGACGCCGGCCTCTGGATCGTCCAGCCTGGCTCGATACTGCCGGATACCAGCCAGGTGTCATCCATCGAGCAGCGCAACGGCAAATGGGTGATGGTCACCAGCACCAACCAGGTGATCCAACTCTCCCGATAGGCGCCCCGTCTGAAGCCTGCTGCTATCCGCAAGGTCCGCGCAAGACTGGCGGCCTAGTCTTCGGGAACCCGCCCGGAGATTCCCATGGAGCCCGTTTCCCTTTTCGACCTCGCCGCCAAGCAAGCCCAGTGGCTGGCCGTGCGCCAGTCGGCCGTCGCCGGCAACATCGCCAACGCCAACACGCCGGGCTACACGGCAAACGATGTCGAACCGTTCGAAAAGGTGCTCGACCGCACAGCCGTGTCGCTTCAGGCCACACAGGCCGGTCATCTCGGTAACGCAGCGACCAATGCCGGCTTCACCATCAAGCCGCAGGAAGATGACGGCGTCATCATGCCGTCCAAGAACTCGGTCGTGTTGGAAGACCAGTTGATGAAGGCCGGCGAGGTGCGCCGCTCCTTCGAGCTCAACACGGCGATCGTCAAGGCGTTCCATTCCATGATGATGATGGCGGTGAAGAGCTGACCATGGACGCGCTGACCGCAGCCCTCAAAGTCGCAGCATCCGGCCTCGGCGCCCAATCGGAGCGGCTGCGCGTCGTTTCCGAAAACCTAGCCAACGCCCAGTCGACGGGAACTGCTCCCGGCTCCGATCCGTATCGCCGCAAGACCATCAGCTTCGTCTCCGAGCTCGACCGGACCTCCGGCAGCTCGACGGTTGCAGTGAACTCGATCGATCGTGATCCCAGTGACTTTCCGGTCGAGTTCCAGCCCGGCAACGAGGCCGCCAATGAGAAGGGCTACGTCAAGATGCCCAACGTCAACGTGCTGATCGAGATGGCTGACATGACCGAGGCC
The DNA here is from genome assembly GCF_040319965.1 of Mesorhizobium sp. M0830. Lineage (NCBI taxonomy): Bacteria > Pseudomonadati > Pseudomonadota > Alphaproteobacteria > Hyphomicrobiales > Phyllobacteriaceae > Mesorhizobium > Mesorhizobium sp. M0830. The sequence goes on from NZ_JAMYOR010000006.1 coordinate 63,678, forward strand.
AACCGCTCTTATGAAGCCAATCTTCAGGTCGTCAAGCAGGCCCGCGACCTTATTTCGATGACCATCGACCTGATGAGGAACCAGTAATGATCAGCGGCCTCGCAGCCCTTCAGTTCAAGTCGCCGATCGGCGGCGACGATGCGGTGACAAGCCTGCTCCAGGGCAGTGCGACGTCTTCGGCCGGTGGCAATGTCGGCACCTCCTTCGCCGAAGCGTTGAGCCAGGCCGCCTCCAAGACGGTCAACACGATGCAGAACGCCGAACAGGTGTCGATACAGGCGCTCAAGGGCGACGCCGACACCCGGCAGGTGGTCGACGCCGTGATGAGCGCGCAGCAGGCGCTGCAGACCGCCGTCGCCATCCGCGACAAGGTGGTTTCCGCCTATCTCGAAGTCAGTCGAATGGGCATCTGAGGAATTCCGCCATGAAAGCACTCGCCATCGCCGCCACCGGCATGAATGCCCAGCAGACAAATCTGGAAGTCATCGCCAACAACATCGCCAACATCAACACCACCGGCTACAAGCGCGCCCGTGCCGAATTCTCCGACCTCCTCTACCAGGTCGATCGCACGCAGGGTGTGCCCAACCGCTCCAATGCCTCGCTGGTGCCGGAGGGCGTCTCGATCGGCCTCGGCGTCAAGACGACGGCCGTGCGCAACGTTCACACCCAGGGCGAACTGACCAGCACCGGCAACAGTTTCGACCTGGCGCTGACCGGCAGGGGCTGGTTCCAGATCGAAGGCGCCGACGGCGGCACGCTCTACAGCCGCGCCGGCGCCCTCAACACCAACGCGACAGGCCAATTGGTGACAGTCGACGGCGCTGCCGTCATTCCGGCCATCAACGTCCCCGTCGATGCCGTCGAGGTTATCGTCAACAAGACGGGACAGGTCTTCGCTCGCATCGACGGCCAGACCGACCTCCAGAATCTCGGCCAGCTTCAGATCGCCAACTTCGCCAACGAGGCGGGCCTGGCGCCGCTCGGCGACAATTTGTTCCAGGAAACCACGGCCTCCGGTCCGGCGAATGTCGGTGTCCCGGGCGATCCAGGGTTTGCCACCATCCAGCAGGGCTATCTCGAAGCCTCGAACGTCGATCCGGTCAAGGAAATCACCGAGCTGATCTCGGCACAGCGCGCCTATGAGATGAACTCCAAGGTTATCCAGGCCGCCGACGACATGGCCTCCGTCGTCTCCAAGAACATCCGGTAACGCATGATGTCGACGCCCGGCCTCCTGTCCGCATTCCGCCGCACCGCGCTCGTCCTTGCGCTGGTAGCGGGAGGCATGCCGGCTTTTGCCCAGGAATCGACAAACCAGTCGGCCGACCAGTCAGCCACCCAGATCGCCAGCAATCAACCTGTCGGCGACGTCGTGCTGATACCCAACCGGGTCATCTATCCCGGCCAGACCATCGAACTTGCGGCGTTGAAACAGGTGACCCTCATCGCCGGCAAGCACAAGCCGGACGGAGTCGTCACGAGGGCCGAGGAACTCGACGGCAAGGTCGCCAAGCGCACCCTGCTGCCCGGCCGCTACATCCCTTCTACCGCCATCCGCGAAGCCTGGCTGGTCGAACAGGGTGCGTCCGTGCAGGTCTTCTTCATCGCCGGCGGACTGACGATCTCGGCAACCGCGGTGACACTGCAGCCAGGTGCCGCGGGCGACCTCGTCAAGGTCCGCAACGTCGACAGCGGCAAGATCCTGTCCGGCACGGTGATGACGGATGGAACCATCCAGGTCAGCGCTTCATGATGCGCGGACTTACCCTGATATTGGCAGCCCTACTTGGCCTGCAACCGGCTCTGGCCGACGGCCTGACACCGAAGGCCAAACGCGATCTCGCCGCCAAGAATGGCGGCGTCTATAACGATCCCGAATATGATCCGGCCACCACCAGCCGCATGTTTCGGGTCTCGTCCGGGCCGAGTTCGCTGCCGCCGGGCCAGGTCGCCTCGCGCATCAAGGACATCGCCCAACTGCAGAGCTCGCGCGACAACCAGCTGGTCGGCTACGGTCTGGTCATCGGCCTTGCCGGATCGGGCGACAGCTTGCGCAACTCGCCGTTCACCGAACAGTCGATCCGCGCCATGCTCGAAAATCTCGGCATCGCCACCGAAGGCGGCAGCGCGCGCGCCAAGAACGTCGCCGCCGTCATCGTCACCGCTAACATGCCCCCCTACGTGCAGTCGGGCGCTCGCATCGACATCGACGTCTCCTCGATGGGCGACGCGACTTCGCTCGCCGGCGGAACGCTGATCATGACGCCGCTTAAGGCGGCGGACGGCGAGATCTATGCCGTCGGCCAGGGCTCGGTGATCGTTTCCGGCTTTACCGCCAAGGGACAGGCCGAGCAGCTGACGCAAGGCGTGCCGACGTCCGGCCGCGTGCCCAACGGTGCCATCGTCGAGCGTGCCGTCCAGGCCGAGTTCGACGATCAGGCAACACTGACGCTGCAACTGCGCAATCCCGACTTCTCGACCGCCATCCGTATCGCCGATGCCATCAACGACTACACCAGCCAGCGTTTCGGTGCGCGCGTAGCGGCCGAGCACGATTCGCGCACCGTGCAGATCAGAAGGCCAAAGGGTGTTTCGGCGGCTCGCTTCTATGCCGAGATCGAGAACCTGGTTGTGGAATCGGACACGCCGGCCCGTGTCGTCATCGACGAGCGCACCGGCACCATCGTCATCGGCAACGACGTCAAGATCTCGCGGGTCGCCATCAGTCACGGCACGCTCACCGTGCGCATCACCGAAGCACCGCGCATCGTGCAGCCCGAGCCCTTCTCCAAGGGCGAGACCGCCGTCGAACCGTTCACCGCCATCGAAGCCAGCCGGCCCGACGCCCGCGTTGCCGTGCTCGACGGTCCCGATCTTCAGACCCTCGTTTCCGGTCTCAACCGGCTCGGCGTCAAGCCGGACGGCATCATTGCCATTCTGCAGGGCATTAAATCGGCCGGAGCCCTGCAGGCCGACCTGGTTCTGCAATAGGCTATGCCGATGACACGCTCCTTCCCACGCCATGAAAGATATCGCCCCGTCGCTATCCTGCTCGTGACCGCCGTTCTCGCGGCTCTGCCCTTTGCCGGCGATACCGCACGCGGTGAGGAGGCGGTCCGTCAGGTCCTGCCGGGAGCGCCGGTCGCAGCGGCGCCGCAGCTATTGGCGCGAGAGAAGGCACCCGACCAAAGCGAGATCGAGCGTTTTTGCTCCAACATCGCAGACGCCGCCCGCGACCGCCGCTATGTCTTGCAGGCGGAGGAACTGAAACAGCTCCAGGCCGGCATCGACCAGCGTATGAAGGCGCTGGAGGAAAAAAAGGCCGAATACGAGACGTGGCTGAAGCGACGCGAGGTTTTCCTGGCCCGGGCCGAGGATGGCGTGGTCCAGATCTATGCCGGCATGAAGCCTGACGCCGCCGCCGAGCGGCTGGCCATCGTCAACGCCGATCTGGCGGCGGCCGTATTGATGAAGCTCGACCCCCGCAAAGCGAGCGTCATCCTCAACGAAATGGACCAGAAGGCGGCGGCGACGCTCACCGGCATCATGGCCAGCGCAGCCCGAAGGGCAGACCCGTCATGATCCGCAAAATGCTCGTCCTGTGCGCGGTCGTCATGTTGTCCGGCTGTGGAACCAACCTGAAGGAGGTCGGCAGGGAACCGGCTCTGTCACCGGTCGGCTCCGGCATCGACGGTGGCAGCACCGACTCCTCCCTCTATCGCTATCCGGAAACGCCGCCTGCGCCGCCCAGGAAATTCTCGCTGTGGGATGACCGCCAGAGCCGGTTGTTCACCGATCCGCGGGCGCTGTCCCAGGGCGACATCCTGACCGTCAAGATCAGGATCAATGACCGCGCCAACTTCAAGAACCAGAACGACAGGAGCCGCACTGCCAACCGCAAGCTCGGTTTCGATATCAGCGCGCAATGGGACAAGATCGGCAGCACCGCCGGCAAGGGTGCTGGCGCTCTGAACTCCACCACGGACACGACGGCTGATGGCGAGATCAAGCGATCGGAAACCCTGGATCTCAATGTCGCTGCCATCGTCATCGATGTCCTGCCGAACGGCAATTTGATGATCAAGGGATCGCAGGAAGTGCGCGTCAACGCCGAACTCAGGGTGCTCACCATCGCCGGCATCGTGCGGCCGGCCGATATCGGCGCCGAAAACACCATCCCCTACGAACGCATCGCCGAAGCGCGCATCTCCTATGGCGGACGCGGCCGCATCACCGAGATCCAGCAACCTGCCTACGGCCAGCAGGTGCTCGACCAGGTTCTTCCGTTCTAGGATTGGGGAACACCGAGCCGTGGCAAATATCGAACAGGTTCAGCCCCGCAAGGGTCCTTCGCTCGCCGTCCAGGGCGGCATGCTGCTGGTTGTGACGGCGGCCGCCATCGGCATGGGCTGGATGTCCGGCGGCTACCTGAAGGGCGTCGGCGCACCTCCGACGGTACCGGCGGCGCCTGAGAACCAAGGCAAGACCGAGCAGCAGGCTGCGGCCGAGCAGCCAGGCGTGGGGCCAACGCTCGTCGTGCTGGCGCCGATCACCACCAACATCGCTTCGCCTGCCGATACCTGGATCAGGATGGAGGTCTCCGTCGTCTATGATGGGCCGCAGCCACAGGCAATGTCGGACGACATCCACCAGGATCTTCTGGCCTTGGTGCGCACCTTGAAGATGCATCAGATCGAGGGCGCCAGCGGCTACCAGCACCTGAAGGCCGATCTCGAGGAACGCGCCTCGATCCGCAGCCAGGGTCACGCCAAACAGGTTCTCATCAGGACATTGCTGCTCGAATGAGAAAGTTCCTTCTCGCCATGGCGTTGATCGCCGCCGCCACGTCCGTCGCGGCGGCCCAGCAGCTGGATCTCGGCGGCATCGGTAAGGCCGATGGCACCACCGTCGGCTACATCATCCAGATGTTCGGCCTGCTGACCGTGCTGTCGGTGGCGCCGGGCCTGATGATCATGGTGACCAGCTTCACCCGCTTCGTAATCGCCTTCTCGATTCTGCGCGCCGGCATCGGCCTGCAGTCGACGCCGGCAAACCTCATTCTCATCTCGCTGTCGCTGTTCATGACCTTCTATGTCATGGCGCCGACCTTCGATCAGGCCTGGAACACCGGCGTCAAGCCGCTGATGGACAACCAGATCACCCAGACCGAGGCGTTCGAGAGGATTTCGGATCCGTTCCGCACCTTCATGCTGCACAACGTGCGCGACAAGGACTTCGACCTGTTCGCCGATCTCGCCCGCGAGCGCGGCCAGACAGTTTCGCGCGACACCGTCGACCTCCGCATTCTCGTGCCCGCCTTCATGATCTCGGAGATCCGGCGCGGCTTCGAGATCGGCTTCCTGATCGTGCTGCCATTCCTGGTCATCGACATGATCGTCGCGACGATCACCATGGCGATGGGTATGATGATGCTGCCGCCGACAGTGGTGTCGCTGCCGTTCAAGATCTTGTTCTTCGTCCTGATCGACGGCTGGAATCTGCTCGTCGGCAGTCTGGTGCGCTCCTTCAACTGATCCCGGGCGACTGAATCCTCCAGCGCCGCTCTGGCGCGCTACTCCGGCGCAGAATTCACGCAATATATTTTCGATTAACCGTCCGGTTTAGCCCTTTGGTAGGGACTTGCCCGCATATTCGCTCGCAGATGGCGGGTGATCGATTTCCAGAGATCATTGGCATGATGCCGCACCGTCATACCGGTAGAGCCGGTATGTCAAAAAAACACGTGTAAAATCAGGGTACGAGTAGCCATGTCCAGCATCATGACGAACACTGCCGCGTTGACGGCACTGCAGAGCCTGAACTCCACCAACAAGAACCTCGAAGCCACCCAGTCCCGCATCTCGACCGGCTACAAGGTCTCGCAGGCCTCCGACAACGCCGCTTACTGGTCGATCGCCACCACGATGCGTTCCGACAACCAGGCAATGTCCACCGTTTCGGACTCGCTCGGCCTCGGCGCTTCGAAGGTCGACACCGCTTACACCGGCATGAACAGCGCGATCAGCACGATCAACCAGATCCAGCAGAAGCTGACCGCATCCTACGGTCAGACTGATGCGGCCAAGGAAAAAACCCAGGTCGAAATCGCCGCTCTTCAGAACCAGTTGAAAGCCTACGCTGACGGCGCCACCTTCTCCGGCACCAACATGCTGTCGGTGTCCACGGCTTCGGGCACGGCGGCAGACGTCAAGATCGTTTCGGCCTTCAATCGCAGCTCCACCGGTGCGGTTTCGATCTCGACCATCGACGTCAAAGTGGAAAGCATCAAGCTCTATGACGCCGGCGCCGCGCCGACCGCCAAGGGCATCCTCGACACGGCCCGCCTCGGCACCACCGGCGCTGCGGCCGCAGCCTCGGGCTCGCAGTCAGCCCTGGGCGCGGCTGCACTGGTCACCGATACCTATTCGGTCGCCTCGCTGACCATCTTCTCGGGTGGCGTTGCTGCCAGCGATAGTCAGATCGCGCAGCAGATGACCGTCGTCGACGCGGCGCTCAAGGACATGACCAACGCCGCCACCAAGCTCGGCGCCGCCAAGAGCTCTATCGACCTGCAGAAGACCTTCACCTCGAACCTGATGGACTCCATCGATCGCGGTATTGGCCAGCTCGTTGACGCCGACATGAACAAGGAATCGACCCGTCTGCAGGCCCTGCAGGTCCAGCAGCAGCTTGGCATCCAGGCGCTGTCGATCGCCAACGGTTCCTCGCAGTCGATCCTGTCGCTCTTCCGCGGCTAATCGCCTCCGCTCCACCACATTTCGCACCAAGAAATCGGGCCGCGCCAAAAGCGCGGCCCGATTTGCGTTTTTCTCCAGCCCCGCGCAACCGTCGCTCCTTAACTCTGGAAGCCAGCGTTTAACAGGCTGTTAACCATGTCGCGCTCATTATGGTTAACCAATAGCTTACAACAGTTGGCGAATCGGCCCTACCGGCACGATAGCAGCGTTGAACAGTCCTATCCGGCGTGTCTGAGCATGTCGGCTTTTGAGAAGGAGCGACTTTCTTGGCGAGCATCATGACAAACGCTTCGGCGTTAACCGCACTCCAAAGCCTCAGCGCCACAAGCAAGTCGCTCGAACAGACGCAGGCTCGTATATCGACGGGCTATCGGGTCTCGCAGGCCTCCGACAACGCCGCCTATTGGTCGATCGCCACCACGATGCGTTCGGACAATCAGGCCCTGTCGACGGTCCAGGACGCACTCGGCCTCGGCGCCTCGAAAGTCGATACCGCCTACACCGGCTTGAACAATGTGCTGACGACGATCGGTCAGATCAAGACAAAGGTGCTCTCGACCGTCGGCCAGACGGATGCCGCCAAGGCGAAGACCCAGACCGAGATCAAGGCCCTTCAGGCGCAGATGAAGTCCTTTGCAGATGCAGCCACCTTCTCGGGATCTAATTTCCTTGCGGTGACCTCCAAGCAGGTCGCGGCCGCCAATGACGGCGTCCAGCCCGACTCCCAGATTGTTTCTTCATTCAATCGCTCCTCATCCGGCGCCATCTCGATCGGAACGATCGACATCGATGTCGAGAGCACTAAGCTCTTTGACTACGGCCTTGCCAGCGACGTGAAGAACTATGGCACCCTCGATCGCCAGACTTCCATCTATTCCACAGGAGCCGCCCAGACGGAGTATGACACAGCCTATGCTGCCGCGATCGCCGGCGGAGGGACTGATATCGCCGCGAACACCGCGGGCCAGGCCGCTGTTACCGGCACCCCCGCCAAGATTGACAACATCTCGGCCTACAACCTCGATATCACGGCGGCCGGGGTGACCGACGATATCATCACGCAGATGGTGAATAGGATCGACAAGGTCATGGCTCAGCTGACCGACTCCGCCACCATCCTCGGCGCCGCCAAGAGCAGCATCGACCTACAGAAGACCTTCACCCAGAGCTTGATGGACTCCATCGACCGCGGCGTCGGCCAGCTCGTCGATGCCGACATGAACAAGGAATCGACCCGCTTGCAGGCATTGCAGGTGCAGCAGCAGCTCGGCATCCAGGCGCTGTCGATCGCCAACAGCGCCTCGCAGTCGATCCTGTCGCTGTTCAAGAACTGATCACAGGCGCCACTAGCGCGATCCCCACTCATCCCGATTGACGGGCCGCGTCGCAAGCGCGGCCCGATTTCATTTTCGCACAAGCTTCGAAGACTACTGTTCCGGCGGACAATCATGCTGGGAGTCGTTGAACCGTGCCGGAACAGATCCAGAGCATCATCTCGAATCTCCGCGGGTTTGGCGTGAAGCGCCTCGCCGTGCTGGCGGGCATCGCGGTTCTGGTGATGGGTGTCATCGGCATCGCCTCGGTCTATCTCAACCGCCCCGCCTACGACACGCTCTATGTCGGCCTCGACCGCGCCGACGTGAACCAGATCGGCCTGGTGCTGGGCGAAGCCGGCATCGGCTTCGACGTCGGTGCCGACGGAACCTCGGTGCTGGTGCCGGCCGGCACCACCGCGCAGGCGCGCATGCTGCTGGCCGAAAAGGGGCTGCCGACAAGCGCCAATGCCGGCTACGAACTGTTCGACAATGTCGGCTCGCTCGGCCTCACCTCCTTCATGCAGCAGATCACCCGCGTGCGTGCGCTGGAAGGCGAGATCGCCCGCACCATCCAGTCGATATCGGGCATCAAGGCGGCGCGCGTCCATATCGTCATGTCCGAACGCGCCAATTTCCGCCGCGACGAGCAGCAGCCTTCCGCCTCGGTGGTCATCCGCTACGCCGGTATCGACGCCGAGAAGAGCGCCATGTCGATCCGCCATCTCGTTGCCGCCGCCGTCCCCGGCCTGTCGGCCGACAAGGTGACGGTGCTCGATTCCAGCGGCAATCTGCTGGCCGCGGGCGATGACCCTTCCAACACCAGCGCCGCCCGCACGCTCGGCGTCGAGCAGACCGTCGAGGCTCAGATCGGCGACAACATCCGCCGTGCGCTGACTGCCTATCTCGGCCCCGATAATTTCCGCGCCAGCGTCAAGGCCGAGGTCAACACCGACACCCGCCAGACCGAAGAAACCATCTTCGATCCGAACTCCCGCGTCGAACGCTCGGTGCAATCGGTGCGCGCCAACGAGAACAACAATCAGAAGCAGGCCTCGACCCCGGCCAGCGTCGAACAGAACCTGCCCGAGACCCAGGCAACCGCCACCGATGGTCCGCAGTCCTCTTCGCAGAACGATCGCAGAGAAGAGATCACCAACTACGAGATCAATTCAAAGAAGATCGCCACCGTCTCCAACGGCTACAGCGTCACCAAGATGTCGATTGCCGTCGTCGTCAACCAGCAGCGGCTGATGACCATACTCGGCAAGGACGCCACGCCGGAGCAGATTGCCAAGCGCGTCGCCGACATCCAGAAGATGGTGACCTCGGCCACCGGCCTGGACGAAAAGCGCGGCGACGTCATCGATGTCTCGGCTGTCGAGTTCATCGACGGGCTGGAGGGCGAGGCGATCCCGCAGGCCGGAATGCTCGATTCCATCGGCCAGCATGCCGGCACGCTGATCAACGCCGGCGCCTTCATCGTCGTGGTGTTCCTGGTCGCCTTCTTCGGCCTGAGGCCAATGGCGTCGGCGCTGACGGCTAAGGCAACACCGGCCCTGTCGGGCCCCAGCTTCGATGACGTCCAGCGCTCGCTGCCAATGCCGGAAGCCACGGCGGTCGCCGACAATGTCGCGGTTGGCGCCTTGCCCGGTTCGCGACCAGGTCCGACACCGCTCGATGATCTTCGCCAGAAGATCAGGCCGGCGCCGCAGGATCGGCTTGCCCGAATGGTCGACCTCAACGAGGAGCGTACCGCGCAGATCCTGCGCAAATGGGCAGCCCAGGAAGTTGCGGTGTAGACCATGCCCTCCGCAGCCCTCTTCGACCTTCTGCCTGATTTCGGCACACGCACGCAACGTGCCAGCCGGGCCACGGTCGATCCCCAACACAATCAGGAGACCCCTGCCCCGCAAGCCGATATCGGCACGCTGATCGCGGAAGCGGTTGTCCAGGCCGAGGTTGCGCTTGAGGCGCGCCTTTCGGTTGCGCATGAAGCAGCGCTCGAAGCCGAACGCCAGGCCAATGCAGAAGAAGCAAGGGTATTTCTCGAAAGCCTTGGCGACGATATCGGCAAGGCGGTCTCGCAGCGTATCGATGCCATGGAGGCGCGTGTGACCGGACTTGTCGCCGCCACGGTCGCTCGCATCATTGGCGGCATCATTAGCGACGATCTGCAGAAACGCTCGATCGAGGTGCTCGCCAGTGCGATACGCGAGGCGGTCGGCGATGCTGAAGCGGTGCGCATCGCCGTCCGCGGGCCGCTCTCACTATTCGAAACGCTGAAGGCATCGCTCGGGCCACGCGCCGCCAATCTCGACTTCGTCGAGACACCGGGCTTCGACCTCACTGTCGCCATCGACGAGGCGGTGTTCGAAACGCGCATGGCCGAATGGTCGACGACCCTGTCAGAGGTTCTGGCATGAGCGTCGCAGAGGCCGGACACGCCCCCCACGAAATCATCATCGTGCGGCATGCGCATGGCGACCACGACGACGCCCACCATGGCGGCGTCTGGAAGATCGCCTTCGCCGACTTCATGACGGCCATGATGTGCTTCTTCCTGGTCATGTGGCTGATCAACGCCGCCAACGAGCAGACCAAGGCGGCCGTCGCCAGCTACTTCAACCCAGTCAAGCTGGTCGACCGCAATTCGAGCCGCAAGGGCCTGGAGGATCTCGGCGACGGTCCGCGCGCGATCGGCACGACGGCCGACAATCCGCAGAAGGCGACCAACAAGGCCGGCCAGGACGGCGATGGCTCCGCGGACCGCAAGCAGGAGAAGCAGGAACTCCCACAGGCGGAGCACTCCGACGAGCATCTGTTCGCCGATCCTTATGCGGTGCTTTCGGAAATCGCCACCGACACCGGCGTCATGCAGAACGTCAGTCAGAAGGGCGACGGCGGCGCGCAGGCTGCCGGCCCGGCGACAGGCGCCTCTGGCGGCGCCTCCTATCGCGATCCCTTCGAGCCGGATTTCTGGTCGCAACAAATGGCGGCGCCCGCCGCGGAGGCCAGTGCCGAGCGCACCAGGATCGAGGGCGATCCGGTCAAGCCCGGCGACAAGGCCGCCGAAACGCAAGTGCCGAAAGTCAAAGCCGTACCGCCTGTCGCTGCCGCACCGCTCGAACCGCTGGCCAAGGATGCGATCGGTAAGCAGGCCACGAATCCGGAAATGGCGAAGGTCGGCGACACGAAATCAAGCGAAACCAAACCAAGCGAGACCAAACCAGGCGAGACCAAACCGAACGACATCAAGGCCGCGGACCCAGCCAAGGCCGACGCCGAGGCGCAAAAGGCTGCCAAGCCCGAAACCAGCGAGAAGGCGCCGACCGCGGCCGCTGTCAAGGCCGCGGCCGACGTCAAGCGGCAGTTGGCCGATGCCTTCAAATCCGGCGACAAGCTGCACGACGGCGTCTCGGTCGAAGCCACCGACAAGGGTGTCGTCATCTCGATCACCGACCAGTTCGACTTCGGCATGTTCGAGGTTGGCTCGGCGCTGCCGAGACGCGAACTTGTGCTGGCGATGGAGAAGATCGGCCGCATCGTCAACAGCCAAAAGGGCACCATCAGCATCAACGGCCACACCGACGCACGACCGTTCCGTAGCGACAGCTATGATAATTGGCGACTGTCGACGGCGCGCGCGCATTCCGCCTACTACATGCTCGTGCGCGGTGGCGTCGACGAACGCCGCATCACCGAGGTCGCAGGCTTCGCCGACCGCCAGCCGAAGGACCCCGCAAATCCATTGGCGGCCGTGAACCGCCGCATCGAAATCCTGATGGCGACCGACGGATGAGGCGAACGGCCGCCACCAGCCGATTGATTGGCCTGTTGCTGCTGGCCGGCGGACACCCGTCGGCCGGCTTCGCTCAGGAAGCGCTGCAGCCATATCAGCTGGTGCGCTCGCTGCAGCTGGTGCAGGATCGCATAGCCACCGGCGATCATGCCGCGCTGCCGATGCAGGCCAAGCTGCTGGAGATGGCGGATGCGCGCCTGCGCACGGCGGATGCCGAGGACTACAAGGATCCCAAGAACTTTCGCGCCCTGCTTGTCTACGGCATGAGCGGCGGCAATCCGGTGACCGTCGAGGCCGCCGCGTCGCGCGCCACGACGGACCCGCAAAACCTTGCCATAGCCAAAGGCGTGATCGACTACCTGACCGGCCGGCCCGGCGAGGCGATCGAAGCCTTGAAGCCGATCGATCCCATGGCGCTGCCTCCAGATCTCGGCGCCTTCCTGGCGCTGGTCAAAGGCTCGTTGCTTGCCGGCGACCAGCCGGCGGCCGCACTTGGTCTGCTCGACGAGGCGAGGTTGCTCAGCCCCGGCACGCTGGTCGAGGAAGCGGCACTGCGCCGTTCGGTCGGCATTGCAGCCACGCAAGGTGACGCGGCACGCTTCGCGCTTGCCTCCACCCAATATGTCGAGCGCTATCTTTATTCACCCTATGCCAGCCAGTTCGCCGACTCTTTCGTCTCCGGCGTCATCGCACTGCATATGTCGATCAGCCAGGACAAGCTGGCCGATATTACCTCGATGATGGATTCCGAGCGCGAGAAGGTGATCTATCTACGCATCGCCCGCCGCGCCGCGATCGACGGTCTGAACGACCTGTCGGCCTTCGCCTCGGCGCGGGCCGAGCAGGGCCGCGACGGCAACACCAACCAGGATGATCCCCGCGCCCTGCTCTATGCCAGCCTTTCCACCGTCACCTCGGGCACTATCGAGGATGTTCGCGGCAAGCTTGGCAAGATCGACCGCAGCCGGTTGTCGGATGGCGACCGCGCCTTGCTCGACGCCGCGCAGGCCATTGCGGGCGAAGTCGTGGCGCCGCCCACCGCCCTTCCCGAGGAAAAGCCTGCCCCTGTTGCGGTCGGGCAACCACCGGTGCCCGAGACTGTCACACCGCAAGGCGTCGATGTCAGCGGACTGCCACCGGTCGAAGGTGCGATCCCGGAGCAACCTGCCGCCGCCGCGGCCTCCGGCGGACCAGCAGCCAGTGCGCCGGACACGCCCGCAGTTCCGTCCGCGCCTGCCGATGCGGCGGCTGTCATGCCGGCGTCGGCACCGTCGCCTGCTGCCAGTCCCCAGCCCACCGATCCGACCGATGCCGCCATGACCAGAACACGTCGACAGCTCGACGTGATCGACCAGATGCTTGGAGCCGCCCCAAAATGACCACCAGACTCGGCCCGGCCCTGCCAGGATCTGCCTCTACGCGTGCGACGTCGGAGCGACCGGCAGCGAATGGCAGGAACGATGACGATGGCTTCGGCAAGGTGCTGCGCGGCGACACCGATCCTGCCCACCCGCAACGGCAGCCGACGACCGAAGCGGGAACACGAAACCCGCGCTGGAGCAAGCTCACTGCCGGCCTCGCCGGCCATGTCGGCAAGGCCGAGCCGTCGTCGGCCGATCCAGGACCGATCGCCCCCGCCAAAGGGCCGGCCGTGAAGGCCGGCAAGGACGACCTGGGACCAAAGTCACACAGGAACGATGCCGACGCCGAAAAGGCGGCTCCGGAAGCCGATGCCGCGCCGCTTCAAGACGACCTGCCGCTGCTGATCGCGTTTCATGACCTGCGCCATTTCTCCACATCGTCCAAAGCAGCCGAGCGCGACGCAACCACTGGCGAGAGCCCGCCGGCCCCGACGCTCGACGGGCAAGCTCCACTGCCGAAGACCTATCGCTCGAAATTGACGACCGGACGCGAAGCCCTCGAAACCGTATCGAAGCCGGAGCAGGCCTCGATCGTCGAGGGGTCTCTGACGGAGCTTGACGCCAAGCCGCCGAGTGCTGCCGGTGCTGCATCGAGTACGTCGAAACGCGACAACACGGTGGCGACCCAGAAGCTGCCGGAGGCGCAGGCTGCCGAGGCGCCCGGCGTACGGTCGAGGCACGCCGCGCCGGCGATGAAGAGCATTGAGGACGTCCAGTCCGCGATGCGGCCCGAAGCGGGAAAACAGTCCCTGTCCGCCACACGCATCGACGTGGTGTCCGAACAGAGCTACCCAGCACCGCCGCAAAGTCCCATCAGCCAGGCAGCTCTCAATGTGATCAACGCCATAGCCGCCGATAGCGGCCCGCAAAAGGCAGTTTCAGCCTCATCCACGACCGCCCTGCTGGCCAGCTCTGTTGCCGTTCCGACACATGTGTTGAAGATCGAGCTGCACCCAGCCGAACTCGGTATGGTTACGGCCCATCTTCGCCTCTCCGGAGAACAACTTTCGATTGAGCTGAAGCCTGAAACACATGACGCCTATCGTCGGCTGTCCGCCGACAGCGAGGCCATCGTCAAATCGCTGCGCGGGCTTGGCTTCGAGGTCGACAAGGTCACAATCCTGCAACCTTCGGTAGCAGTCCCCGCCACAACCCGCTCCGATGCAACCGCACCCCTGCCGGCGGCAACGGGCCGCGATCCGTCGTCCTTTCAACCGGGGAATTCGGGCGGCGGCAATGGTGGAGCCGGCGGCCAGAAATCGGGTCAGCAACCCTCGGGGAAACGCAACGATGATGCGCAGGATTACGGCCGCGGCACTTCGCCTTCTCGCGAGCGCGCTGGCGGCGATATCATTATCTAGCGCGGTAAGCGCTGCCGCTGCTGTGGCCAACCCTTGCGAGCCGGAGATCCTGCGCGCCGCCGATCGCTATGGCGTACCCGCCGGAATCCTTTATGCCGTTGGCCTGACGGAGACTGGAAACAAGGGCAGCCTTCAACCCAACGCCTTGAATATAGAGGGAAAAGCGGTCTTTCCGCGAAGCCGGGCCGAAGCCCTTGCCGCCTTTGCCAATGCCCGCCGCGAGGGCAAGACGCTGATCGATCTGGGCTGCATGCAGATCAACCATCACTACCACGCCTCGCATTTTCGCAGCGTCGAGGACATGCTCGACCCACGCCAGAACGTCGATTACGCGGCGCGCTTCCTGGCCGGCCTCCATGCCCGTCACGAGACCTGGTCGATGGCTGTCGCCCGCTATCATGCCGGTCCCGACAACGATCCGGCACAGAAGATCTATGTCTGCCGCGTCATTGCCAACATGGTCGCCACAGGCTTTGGAAAATGGACCGCGAACGCTCGCGGCTTTTGCAACCCATAAGCGTATTTCCCGGTTCAGCGAGTCGATCCCGCAACCCTGACTCGTCGCTTGGACCAAGTCGGCTCTTACCCTCGAAAGCATATTTGGCTGCATGCTAATGCAACCGATACGATTCCGGACTCCCAAGAAACTAGCTACAAGAAATGACGGTTGTTCAGGATTCTCGCCAGCGGATACGCCTTTCTTCACGGGGCAAATGAGTTGATTCGGAGGCGGGCCGATGATTGTTATCGTTGACGAGCGCGAGCTCGTAACAGAGGGATACAATTCACTTTTCGATCGTGAGGGCATCGCCTGCGCAGGCTTTGCATCCGGCGAGTTTGGCGAGTGGGTGAACTCGGCCGCCGACACCGATCTTCGCTCGGTCAGGGCCTTCCTCATCGGCGACTGCCGCGATGGCTCCATCTCTCCCCGCCAGATCCGCGATCGCACCGGCGCTCCGGTCATCGCGCTCAGCGAACAGCACTCCCTGGAGAACACGCTGCGGTTGTTTGAGAGCGGCGTCGACGACGTCATTCGCAAGCCCGTCCACATCAGGGAAATACTGGCCCGCATCACCGCAATCCGCCGTCGCGCCCAGGAAGATGTCGCCTACACCGAGATCGGCGCCATGCGCATCTTCATGGACGGCCGCGACCCAGAAATCGACGGCCAGCCCCTGCCTCTGCCGCGCCGTGAGCGCCGCATCCTCGAATATCTGGCTAGCAATCGCGGGCGTCGCGTCACCAAGACCCAGGTTTTCAACGCCATCTACGGCATCTTCGACGAAGAGGTCGAGGAGAACGTGGTCGAAAGCCACATCAGCAAACTGCGCAAGAAGCTGCGCGAAAAGCTGGGCAGCGACCCGATCGATTCCAAGCGCTTTCTTGGCTACCGGCTGGTCTTCTGATGCAGCTTCGCGCCAGCCTCGCGCAAGAAAACACGCGTAGCCTCGTTGCCAGTGGCATCCACTTTGGAGCCAGCGGCATGCACATTGGGGAGACGTTTCGATGAGCCTCTACGGAATGATGCGGACCGGCGTTTCCGGCATGAACGCGCAAGCAAACCGCCTGTCGACGGTCGCCGACAACATCGCCAATTCCGATACCACCGGTTACAAGCGGTCCTCCGCAGAGTTCTCGACGCTGGTCATGCCATCTACTGGCGGCGCTTATAATTCCGGCGGCATTACCACGACGATCCGTCAGGCGGTCAGCGATCCGGGTGTGCTTCAATACACGACCTCGGTCTCGGATCTCGCTGTCAGCGGCGATGGCTTCTTTGTCGTTCAGGATCCGAGCGGCACACCCTACCTGACCCGAGCCGGCGCCTTCGTGCCCGATGGGCAGGGCAGGCTGGTCAACTCGGCCGGTTTCCAGCTGATGGCCTATAGCTACGACAACGGCGTGCCGGCAGCGACGGTCAACGGCTTCGAGGGATTGGTCCCGGTTGTGATTTCCGACCAGGGAATGACCGCGACGCCGAGCACCGACGGTAGCTATGCCGGCAACCTGCCGGCAGGCGCGACACCGGTCGCGACCGCCAACCTGCCCGCCGCCAACGCTGCGGGCGCACAATACACGTCGAAATCCTCGATGGTCGCCTATGACAACCTCGGCAACAAGAAGCTGCTCGACGTCTATTTCACCAACACCGGCGCCGGCACCTGGCAGGTCGCGGTCTTCGATCAGTCGAAGGCCACTGCCGGAACCTCGTTTCCCTACACCGGCGGCGCGCTCGGTTCGGCCAATCTGACCTTCGACACCACTACCGGCAAGCTCACCGGCACGCCCACCAGCGTTTCATTCACCGTGCCGAACGGCTCTGCCTTTTCGCTCGACCTGTCGGCGCTGACCCAGCTTGGCACCGGCTTCACCGTTTCCGATGCCGAGGTCAACGGCAACGCGCCGAGCACCATCGACAAGGTCCAGATCAGCAAGGACGGAACCATCTACGCCCAGTACAAGGACGGTTCCACCAAACCGCTCTACAAGATCCCGCTGGCCGACGTGCAGAGCCCGGATCAACTCACCGCACTGCCCGGCAACGTCTACTCGCAGGGCACCGAGTCGGGCGCGGTCCGTGTCGGCTTCGCCAATGAAGGCAAGCTTGGCTCCATCATCTCCGGTGCGATCGAGAACTCCAACGTCGACATCGCCGAGGAGCTGACCAACATGATCGCAGCGCAGCGCAGCTACACCGCCAATTCGAAAGTCTTCCAGACCGGCTCCGATCTGATGGACGTCCTTGTCAACCTGAAGAGATAAAACGGGCACCGCCCCGCGAAAGACCGCATGTCACTGTCTACCGCATTGAGTATCGCCCAGTCCGCGCTTATGAACACCGCGCGACAGACCAGCGTTGTCTCGCGCAACGTTGCCGACGCCTCCAATCCGGACTATTCGCGCCGCCAGGCCATCGTCACCAGCACGGCGCCGGGCGCGCGTTCGGTTGATATTCAACGCGTCACCAACGACCTCTTGTTCCGCCAGAATCTCAGCGCACTGTCGGCCTGGAGCGGCCAGAACGCGCTCTTCAGCGGCATGGATCAGCTGGGAGTTGCGGTCAACGGCGTCGACAATGCGTCCTCGCCCTCGTCCGCGATCGCCAACCTGCAGCAGGCGCTGCAGCTCTACGCCACTTCCCCGTCCAACCAGAACCTCGGAGCCAGCGTCATCGACGCCGCCAAGCAGGTTGTGCGTTCGCTGAACGAGGGCTCCAAGGCCGTCCAGGATTTCCGCACCCAGACCGATGACCAGATCGCCACGGCGGTCGACGACCTGAACTCGCTGCTCAGCCAGTTCCAGGATGCCAACACGGCCGTCATGACCGGAACCCGCTCCGGCAACGATGTTTCCGATGCGCTCGACCAGCGCGACGCGCTTTTGAAGAAGATTTCGAACTATGTCCCGGTGTCGACTTTCACGCGAGGCGACAATGACATGGTCATCACCACCGGTGACGGCACGACATTGTTCGAGACGATACCGCGCACGGTCAGTTTCGCGGCGTCGGCTGGCTATACCGCGGGCGCCGCCGGCAATGCAGTCTATATCGACAATGTGCCGATCTCGGCGGGAGCCGGCGGCAACACCAGCGCCAGCGGCACGCTTGCCGGCCTGCTGCAACTGCGCGACGGCGTCGCCTCGACCATGCAGAGCCAGCTCGACGAGACCGCGCGCGGCCTGATCACGGCCTTTGCCGAAACGGCGCCATCGCTACCTAACAAAACCGGCCTGTTCACATGGTCGGGCACGCCGGCGGTGCCGGCAGCGGGCACGCTGGTCAACGGGCTTGCCGCATCCATCAGCGTCAATGCGGCGATGGACCCGAGCAGCGGCGGCAATCCGACGCTGCTGCGCGACGGCGGTGCCAACGGTGCGGCCTATGTCGCCAACACCGGCGGCGCATCCTATTCCACCCTGCTGATTGCCTATGGCGATCGGCTCGACCAACCGATGACCTTCGATCCCGCCGCCGGGGTTTCGGCAATGTCCAGCGTTTCCGACTACGCAGCCAACTCGATCGGCTGGTTCGAGGGCGTGCGCCAGCAGGCATCGACCGCTTCCGACGCCAAGGAAGCACTGGCCTCGCGCAGCGCCGAGGCGCTGTCCAACGCAACCGGCGTCAATGTCGACCAGGAAATGTCGCTGCTCCTCGACCTCGAGCACACCTATCAGGCGTCGGCCCGGATGATGAAAACCGTCGACGACATGATGGCGGCCTTGCTCAACGCGGTGGGATAATCCATGACTTCTGTCTCGTCAGCCGCCATATCGAACGCCATGCGCTCCCAGCAGATGCGCATGCAGGCCGATCTCGTCAAAGCTACGAAAGAGTCCTCGAGTGGCAAGGTCGCCGACGTCGGTCTAGCTCTCGGAGGGCGCACCGCCCAGTCCGTCACCTTCCAGCGCGATCTCGACCGGCTCAATGTCATCATCGACTCCAACGGCCTGGTCGGCGCCCGGCTTTCCTCGACGCAGACCTCGCTTGGCCAGCTCTCCGGCGCCGCTCAGACATTCCTGTCTGCCCTGACCACCGCCTCATCAAGCGATTCTTCCAACAGTCTCACCCGGGATTCCGGCAAAGCGACCATCCAGCAGCTGACCTCGATCCTCAACACCAGCGTCAACGGCGAGTACCTGTTCGCCGGCACCAACACCGACGTCAAGCCGATCAACGACTTCAGCGCCGCCGGCTCGCCGGCAAAGGCGGCATTCGATGCTTCCTTCGTCACCAATTTCGGTTTCACCCCGGATGACCCGGCAGCAGCCAACATCACTGCCGCGCAGATGGACGATTTCATAACCAACGACGTCGCACCGCAGTTCACGGGTCCCGGCTGGCAAGGCAACTGGTCGAACGCCACCGACCAGCAGATCGTCAGCCGCATCGCACTCAACGAAACCACACCGACTTCGACCAGTGCCAACAGCGACGGCATCCAGAAGCTCGCCATGGCGGCAACCATGGTTGCCAGCCTGATGTCAAGCAACATCAGCCAGGCTGCGAAGAACACGGTCGTCAGCCGCTCCACGTTGCTGGTCGGCGAAGCGCTGAGCGGCATTGCCCAGGTTCAGTCCGAGACCGGCATCGTCCAGAAGCGGCTGTCCGACGCAAATGACCGTATGAAAACACAGACCGATCTATTCGAACGGCACATTGTCGATCTGGTTGGCGTCGATCCAGCCGAAGCCGCGACCCGCGTCGCCGACCTGACGCAGCATATCGAAACGTCTTTCGCGCTGACCGCACGCCTGCAGCAGCTCAGCCTGCTGAATTACCTGACCTGACAACGCTTAACGGAACGGTAGAGCCCCAACGATGTACCAATTCTCCTACGCCGACATCCAGAGCACCTCCGTAGCCGATGCGAAGGACCGCGAGCGGGAACTGCTGACCCGCTCGATCGACATGCTGGCGGCAGCGGCGGCGGCCGGCCACGGCTCGATGGAGGCGATCGAGGCACTGAATTTCACCAACCGTGTCTGGACCGCCTTCGTCGAGGATCTCGGCTCCAGCGACAACGCCCTGCCCAAGGAACTGCGCGCCAACCTCATTTCCATCGGTCTGTGGCTGCTGCGCGAGGCGGAGGACATTCGCCAGGGCCGCACCAATAATTTCGAAGGGCTGATCGAAGTGTCCCAGATCATCAGGGACGGCATTCAATGACCAACACGCTGAAGATATCGCTCAAGCCGAATGAAAAGCTCTACATTAACGGCGCCGTTATCCGTGTCGACCGCAAGGTCACCGTCGAATTGATGAACGACGTGCAGTTCCTGCTGGAGAGCCACGTGATCCAGGCCGAAGACGCCTCGACGCCGCTCAAGCAGCTGTATTTCATCTTGCAGGTCATGCTGATGAACCCGGCCGGCGCGGCCGCCGCGCGCGACATGTTCCGCCGCTCGCTGCCGTTGCTGCTCGTAAGCTTCGAAGACACCCAGATCTGCGGCGCGTTGAAACAGATCGACCGCATGGTCGGCGAGGATTATATTTACGAGGCGCTGAAAGCAATTCGCGCGCTCTATCCGCTTGAACGCCGCGCGCTGGGCGGCAATGACGACGTTCCGGGTGCCGAGCGCCCGCTGGCTGTGGGAGCACGATACTGATGAACGTGGACATGACGACGAAGATACCGACCGGCGCCAACCAGGCCACCGCGTCGACGTCGAAGACAGCGGTCGACTATCAGTCCTTCCTGAAGCTTCTGATCGCCGAGATGAAGAACCAGGATCCGACCAAGCCGATGGACTCGACGCAGTACGTCGCCCAGCTCGCCACGTTCTCGCAGGTCGAGCAATCGGTGCAAAGCAACACCAAGCTCGACCAGATCATGCAGTCCTCGGCGCTGTCGCAGGCCGACGCGCTGATCGGGCGATCGATAACCTCCGCCGACGGCAACACGACAGGCACGGTGGCGTCGGTACGCCTCGCCAGCAGCGGCCTCATCGCCGTGCTGCAGAACGGCACCGAAGTCGCGGTCGGCCCGGGAGTCTCGGTCAAGGCAGCGAGCTGACGCTTTCGACAGAGAGCCAGTCCCATGAACGAGGCCGACGCTCTCGATATCGTCCAGTACGCGGTGTGGACGGTGCTCACCGCGTCCGCCCCGGTGGTGCTTGTCGCCATGGTGGTCGGCATCGGCATCGCGCTCATCCAGGCGCTGACGCAGGTCCAGGAAATCACCTTGACCTTCGTGCCGAAGATCGTCGCCATCATGCTGGTGGTGGCGCTGACCGGCCCTTTCATCGGCAGCCAGATATCAGCCTTCACCAACGTCATCTTCGAGCGCATCCAGAACGGCTTCTGAGCGGCAGCTATCCCACTGTCTTGGAACGAGTGCCAAGGCTTGCAGACGGCTGCGGCTAGATTGTCCTTTGCATTCGCGCAGGTCGGTTGCCGACCCGATGCATCTCCTCAGGTCTGGCGGCAGATAAGGCGTGGACCTCCTCTATCCCATTGTTGGACCATGAGCTTTTTCGAAAGACATTCGCCCTTTGCGGCGCCATGCCCTACTTTCGGCAAACGGCCTGAGCAAACGGATCGTCTGACGAATCGGCACGACATGGCAGGAACCACCGATGATTGACGAAAAGCCGGACAGCGAGAGCGTCTCGGCACTGGCGCCCTTCCGGCACGGCATTTTCCGCGCCGTCTGGGGTGCAAGTCTCGTCTCCAATTTCGGCGGCCTGATTCAGGGCGTCGGCGCCGCCTGGATGATGACGACGATTGCCACCTCCCCCTATCAGGTGGCCCTGGTCCAGGCTTCGACCACCTTGCCGATCATGCTGTTTGCGCTCGTCGCCGGCGCCATTGCCGACAGTTTCGACCGGCGCAAAGTGATGCTGGTCGCCCAGACCTTCATGCTGGTGGTCTCGGTGCTCCTGACCCTGTTCACCTATTCCGGCCTGATCACGCCGTGGACGCTGCTTGCCTTCACTTTCCTGATCGACAGCGGCACCGCGCTCAACAGCCCGTCATGGCAGGCCTCCGTCGGCGACATCGTGCCCCGCAACAAGGTGCCGGCCGCCGTCGCACTCAATTCGATGGGCTTCAATCTTACCCGCAGCGTCGGCCCGGCGATCGGCGGCATCATCGTCGCCGCTGCCGGTGCGGCAGCCGCGTTTGCGGCAAACGCGGTGAGTTATATCGGCCTGATCGTCGTTCTGGCGCGCTGGAAGCCGGACGTGCCGGTATCGACCTTGCCGCGCGAGTCGCTGGGTGCCGCCATGGGCGCCGGCCTGCGCTATGTCGCCATGTCGCCCAACATCGGCAAGGTGCTGGTCAGGGGCGCGGCTTTCGGCTTCAGCGCCGGCGCCGTGCTGGCACTGCTGCCGCTGGTGGCGCGCGATGTCGTCAAGGGCGATGCCCTGACCTACGGCATCATGCTTGGCGCTTTCGGCATCGGCGCCGTCGGCGGCGCCTTGATCAGCGTCAGGCTGCGGCAATTGCTGTCCAGCGAGACGATGGTGCGCTGTGCTTTCGCCGGCTTCGCCGTCTGCGCCTTCAATGCCGCCTTCAGCCACCATGCCTGGCAGACCTCACTCGGTCTGCTTGTCGGTGGTGCTTGCTGGGTGATCGCGCTGTCGCATTTCAATGTCACGGTGCAGATGGCCACGCCGCGCTGGGTGGTCGGCCGGGTGCTGTCGGTCTATCAGACCGCGACCTTCGGCGGCATCGCGCTCGGCAGCTGGATCTGGGGCGTCGTCGCCGATGCCCATGGCGCCGAAACCGCGCTGATCGCGGCCAGCATGGCCATGCTGGCCGGCGGCGCCATCGGTCTGCTCTTGCCGCTGCCGCAACAGCAAGTGCTTAATCTCGACCCACTCAACCGCTTCAGGGAACCGCACCTGGCGCTCGACCTCAAGCCGCGCAGCGGGCCGATCGCCATCATGATCGAATACGTCATCCGCGAAGAGGACGTACCCGAGTTCCTCGCCATCATGGCCGAACGTCGACGTATCCGCCGCCGTGACGGCGCCCGCAACTGGACACTGGCGCGCGACCTCGAAAATCCGTCGATCTGGATCGAGCACTATCATACGCCGACCTGGATCGAATATGTGCGCCACAATGGACGCATCACCCATGCCGACGCCGTCATCGGCGAGCGTGTACGGGCGCTGCACAGCGGCGACGAGCCGCCGCGCGTGCGGCGCATGATCGAGCGCCCGACGACCGCCGGCACGGCTCTCGTGATGGCCAAGGGACCGATCGAGCATTAGGCTTAGCAACCGCGCTTGGCCTCCTGGATTCCCTGGGTTACGCTACCCCTCGCCCGACAGGTCCCTGCGCGCCTTGTCGAGTTCCTCGGCGTAGCGCCGCATCAAATGG
Organism: Mesorhizobium sp. M0830; assembly: GCF_040319965.1. Taxonomy (NCBI): domain Bacteria; kingdom Pseudomonadati; phylum Pseudomonadota; class Alphaproteobacteria; order Hyphomicrobiales; family Phyllobacteriaceae; genus Mesorhizobium; species Mesorhizobium sp. M0830. The sequence continues at coordinate 87,166 of NZ_JAMYOR010000006.1, forward strand.
CCTTCGGTCAGCAGCCCCAGCACGATATGGTCGGTGAAATCCTCGACCACGGCGAGTTCTTCGGCGCCAGCGCGCTGGAAGGTTTCGGCAGCGGCCTGCACGTTCATGCTGGGTACCAGCACCGCGTCCTTGTACTTGGCAAGATCGCGCACCGGCACCTCGCCATCAGAGAGCTCGCTATGCAGTTCGGCCACGATCAGCACGCCGACATAGTGGTCGCCCGCATCGACGGCGATGACGCGCTGGGCCGAGCCGAGCGGCACTTGCCTGCGGAAGGCTGCCAGCGTCGTCGAGGCAGAGATGGTCTTGATATCCTTGCGCATCATCGAGCCGACGGTGAGGCTGCGCATCCAGCCAACGTCGTGGGCGCTGCGGATGGTCTCGCCGCGCAGGTGGAAGCGCCACGTCGAGAACGAGTAGCCGAAGGTTTCCCGCACCAGGATCGCCGACATGAGCGAGGCCGCCAGCACGACACCGGTCAGCGTCAGGTCGCGGGTCGATTCCAGCGCCAGGAAGGTCATCGTCAGCGGTCCGCCGACGACGCCGACGGCGAGCGACGTCATGCCGACGACGGCGGCGACGGCAGGGTCGATGCCGGTTGCCGGGGAGACGACGACCATCACATCCGCAAACGCCTTGCCGAGCAGCGCGCCGAGGAACAACGAGGCAAAGAACAATCCGCCGCGAAAGCCCGATCCCAGCGAGACCGCCGATGCCGCCAGCTTGAGCACGAAGACGCTGGCCACCACGGCCAGTCCGTAATTCATCGAGAATTCGCGATGCAGCGCGCCATGGCCGCTGGACAGCACCTGCGGCGTGATCAGCCCCAACAAGCCGACGACGACGCCGCCGATGACGGGGCGCAGCGACGCATCGATCGACAGCCTGGCAAAACTGCGCTCGATCAGCGTCACCAGATGCATGATGGCGATCGAGGCGGCCCCGCCAAGCAGACCAAGCAGCAGGAACGGCACGTACTGGCTGGCGGTGAGCGGCGGCAGGCCCGAAAGCTCGAGCGGAAACGGCACTCCGCCGAACATTTCGGCGGTCAGCGAGGCTGAGATCGCGGCCGTCATGACCGGCGCGACATTGGCGACCGAATAGATGCCGATGATCAGTTCGAAGCCATAGAAGGCGCCGGTCAGCGGTGCATCGAAGGCGGCCGCTATGGCACCGGCCGCACCACAGCCAACCAGGATGCGGACATCGTTGCGGCGCAGCCTGAAGAAGCGCGCCAGCCGTGACGCCAGGCCGGACCCGACCTGCGTGTAGCCGGCCTCCAGCCCGACCGAGGCGCCAAAACCGCTGGAGATCATCGTCTGGCCGGCAATGATGAAGGTGTCGGTCAGCGACATGCGTCCGCCATAGAGCGCGTTGGCTTCGATCGGATCGATCGGGGTGCGGAATTTCCGGATTCTGAGCCAGGTCACCGTTAGCCCGAGCAGGATGCCGCCGATCGCCGGTACCAGCGCCTGTACCGGACTGGTGAGCGAGAACATGCCTGAAAGCCGACCACCGGGCTGGACGCCGAACAACAGCCCGTGCAGGTCCTGCACGATCTGGCTCATCGCCGTGACCAGTAGGCCCGCCATTACCCCGACGGCGCCGGCCAGGATGACCACCGCTATGCCGCGCGCCTCGAGCAGCGGCACCGATCGGATCAGCACCGCGCGCAGCCGCCGGGCGTAGACTTCGCTGTGGTTTCTGGAAAGCACCGGGGCGGCTCGCCGACATCACAAAAGGCAGTGGAAAGGCCGCCTGATACGCCCGGCGACAGGGCATGGCAACCACAATGGCGACAGACGAGGCGCCATTGTGGCAAACCGATCAGGTCGACATGGGCTCGCCGGCTTCATAGAGCACGAGGTTGCGCTCGCCGATGCCAAGTGCCGGCCAGCTCGCACGCCAGTCCGCAAGGTGCGGCGAGGCGAAATGCGCGTCCAGCGCTGCCCGACCGCTCCAGACTTCCGTGACCCGGATGAGCCCGGCATCGAGCACATCCCGCGCGTAGGAATATTGGACACAGCCGGCCTCGGCACGGCTGGCCAAAACCATGCGCTCCATGGCGGGTTTGGCTTCCTCCAATTTGTTTGGCGGCAAGCGGATGGTGCCGATGATCAGAAGCATGGGTTTCCCTTCTTTGCCAAGCCGGCCCGCACGGCCACCCGCGCATGACCGTTCGAACTAGCCAGTCTCCCACCCTCGCGCAAGCTTGGCGGGCTACCTTCACCAGGCTGTCGCGCGCTCGGCAGTCTATGGTTTTGGGGACGACATGGCGATCAGCGAAAGCATCCAGCCCGGCGCGGTAGCCAAGAACGGCCGCGACGTCTTCTTCGCCATCGGCATCGTCATCATCCTGGCCGTGTTGTTCCTGCCGATCCCGGCCTTTCTCATCGACATCGGCCTCGCTTTCTCGATCGCGCTTTCGGTACTGATCCTGATGGTGGCGCTGTGGATCCAGCGGCCGCTCGATTTCTCGTCATTCCCGACCGTGCTGCTCATCGCCACCATGCTCAGGCTATCGCTCAACATCGCCACCACGCGCATGATCCTGTCGCACGGCAATGAGGGCACGCACGCGGCCGGCTATGTCATCGCCGGTTTCTCCAAGCTGGTGATGGCCAGCGACTTCGTCATCGGCCTCATCGTCTTCATGATCCTGATCGTGGTGAACTTCATCGTCATCACCAAGGGTGCCACCCGTATCGCCGAAGTCGGCGCCCGCTTCACCCTCGATGCCATTCCCGGCAAGCAGATGTCGATCGATGCCGATCTCTCCGCCGGCATGATCGACGACAAGACGGCGCAGCTACGCCGCCGCGAGCTGGAAGAGGAATCCTCCTTCTTCGGCTCGATGGACGGCGCCTCGAAATTCGTCCGCGGCGATGCCATCGCCGGCCTGATCATCACTGCCATCAATATCGTCGGCGGCATTGCCATAGGCTACATCAGGCACGGCATGGGCATGGGCGAAGCCGCCGACGTGTTCATCAAGCTGTCTGTCGGCGACGGCCTCGTAACCCAGATCCCGGCGCTCATCGTCTCGCTCGCCGCCGGCCTGCTCGTCTCCAAGGGCGGCACCCGCGGCTCGACCAACCAGGCGGTGTTCGGCCAGCTCGGCGCCCATCCGCGCGCCCTCTACGTCGCCGCATCGCTGCTGGTGCTGCTCGGTCTGATGCCCGGCCTGCCGGTGTTCCCGTTCTTTGCGCTCGCCGCCGGCATGGCCGGCCTCGGCTACGTCATCCCGATGCGCCACAACCGCGCCCTCGCCGAAGCTGAAGCGATCAAGGACCAGGAGAAGGCGACCAAAGTCGAGGAGGAGAAGAACTCGGTCAAGGCCTCGCTCGCAACCGCCGAGATCGAGCTGCTGATCGGCAAGCAGCTGTCGACGAGGCTGCTGACGTCGCATCAGGAACTGGTTTTCCGCATGGCCAAGATGCGCAAGAAATTCGCCACCCAATACGGCTTTGTCGTCCCGGAGGTGCGCGTCGCCGACGATTTCGCCATCCCGCCGAAGAGCTATCAGATCAAGGTGCACGGCACCGTGGTGGCCGAATACCAGATGCGTGTCGGCGAGATCATGGTGCTGCTCGGCAACCGCGACATGCCCGAAATACCGGGCGAGGAAATTCGCGAGCCGGCCTTCGGCATGCGGGCCTACTCCGTGCTCGAAACCTTCTCTGAAGACCTTAAGCGCGAAAACTACACCTTCGCCGACAACATGTCGGTGCTGCTCACCCATCTCTCGGAGGTCATCCGCAACAACCTGCCGCAGCTTCTGTCCTACAAGGACATGAAGGCGCTGCTCGAACGGCAGGACCAGGAATACCGCAAGCTTGCCGACGAGATCTGCACCACGCACATCTCCTATCCAGGCCTGCAGGCGGTGCTGAAGCTGCTGCTCGCCGAGCGGGTCTCGATCCGCAACCTGCATCTGATCATCGAGGCGATCGCCGAGATCGCACCGCATGTGCGCCGCACCGAGCAGATCGTCGAACATGTCCGCATCCGCATGGCCCAGCAGATCTGTGGCGACCTCTCCGAGGGCGGCGTTTTGAAGGTGCTGCGCCTCGGCAACCGCTGGGACCTCGCCTTCCACCAGAGCCTCAAGCGCGACGCCAAGGGCGAGGTGCGCGAATTCGACATCGACCCGCGCCAACTCGAGGAGTTCGGCCAGGACGCGACCAAGGCGATCAAGAAATATCTGGAAGCCGGCGAACGTTTCGTGCTGGTCACCGCGCCCGACGCCCGTCCCTATGTGCGCATGATCATCGAGCGGCTATTCACCACTCTGCCGGTGCTCAGCCATGTCGAAATCGCCAAGGGCGTCGAGATCAGGGTGCTCGGAACCATATCGTGACCGTGCTCTCGCAAGGCGTCGTCATCGCGGCGTTCCTCGCCTTCTGCCGTATCGGCGCCTGCTTCATGCTGATGCCGGGCCTGTCCAGCGCCCGCATTCCGGTCCAGGTGAGGCTGTTCGTGGCGGTCGCCGCCACTGGTGGCCTGCTCGCTTTCCTCTGGGACAAGATCTTTCCCTTCGTCGATCCGCGCCCGCAAATCCTGGTGCCGATGATCATCTCGGAACTGTTGGTCGGCGGCCTGATCGGCGCGATGACCAGGCTCTACATGGAAGCCTTGCGCTTCATGGGGTCGGCCATCGCCATGCTGATCGGTTATGGTGGCAGCGGCGGACCGGCGATCGAGGAGCCCGAACCCCAGGCGGCGCTTGCAGCCATCATCTCTTTTTCGGCGCTGCTGATGCTGTTCGTCTTCGATTTCGACCACGAGATCGTGCGCGCGCTGGTGTCTTCCTACACAGTCGCGCCGGTCAACATCTTCTTCAACCCCCAGGCCGCATTGGTCGATGTCACCGACACTGTGTCGGACACGTTCTTCCTGGTCATCCGCCTCGGCAGCCCGTTCGTCGCCTATGCCATTCTCGTCAATCTGACGATCGGCTTCGTCAACAAGCTCACCCCGCAGATCCCGATCTATTTCATCTCCCAGCCCTTCATCATCGCCGGCGGTATGATCATCTTCTATTTCGCCATAGGCACAATGCTGTCGCTGTTCGTCGACGGTTTTGTCGACCTGACGCTGGCGAGATGACCATGGCCACGCGCAAGGACCGCCTCAGGAAACTGGTCAAGGTGCAAGAGCAGTTGAAGGCGCTGCACGAAACCCGTCACGCCACCTTCATTGCCGCGGCCAGCAACGCCGAGGCCGAAGCCCGCGATCTGGTCGGGCATTTCGACCAGGCCGGTTCCCTCTCCGGCCTGTTTCCCGATCTCTACCACCGTCGCATCGCCCAAGCCGTCGTCCGCCAGGAGGCGAACCTGGCAAGCGCCAAGCAAGAAGCCAGCCTCATCGCCGCCGCAACCGCGCGTACCAACATGGTCGAACGCGCCTACAAGGAGGTGCGCAACCGCGACGAGCGTGAACGCTCCGACCGCGAGCGGCTGGACCTGATCGCGCAGAAGCGGGGACATGAGAAGTAGGTGGCATCCGCTACCCGCTTGCGCAAACCAGCGAAGCCGCCCCCGAATTTAGGTCCATTCGAAGTGACGGGCCTTTTTGACCAGAGGTCAGTTCGATCAGCCATATTTTTGGTCGCGGCTGATAAAATTTCGCCAACCACCATAGGCGGAGATATCGGACGCGTCCGCTAGGCCGGCGGTCTCTACGAGAAATCCCTTGGCCGCGCTGCCATCCTCGAGTTCGATCGTTCCTACACCGAGTGGCGCCGGAATGGCGGCGACGAAATGACCGAAGGCCTCCGGTCCAAGCCGCCAGACCTCGACATCGATCCGCATGCCGCCATCCGCAACGCGGATCAGGCCGGGTTTCGGCACCGACTGCCCGGCCAGCGCATAGAGCTTGTAGGCGGCGGCGGTTCTTGTGGCGCGCAGGAATTGCGCGCAGAGCTGGTTGAGTTGGCCGTTGAGTGGCATGCCCGACAGATGCGCGCCGACCACCACCAGATCGATCATGCCGTCGCAGGGCGGCGCGGCGGCCGACGGCGGGCCGGGCTGGGGCCAGCCCGTTGCACCGAGCGAGGCGCCGCTCGCCGCATGCAGGTCGCGGGCGAGCGCCGCTGTCAGCGCATCGCGGCCGGCCGGCGCCAGCAAGGTCACGCTCATCGGCAGCCCATCGTCGCGCGTGCCCGTCGGAACGGCGATGCCGCACATATCGAGCAGGTTGACGAAATTGGTGTAGGTGCCGAGGCGGCTGTTGGTCTCGATCGGATCGGCGAGCACAGCGGCGGTTGTGTAATGCGTCGGCGCGGTCGGCACGCAAAACAGGTCGACCGAGGCGATGACGGGAGCAAGCTTTGCCCTGTAGGCCTGCAAGGCATAGAGGCCGCGGAAAGCGTCCGCCGCCGTAAGCTTGCGCGCGCCGCCGATGATCTTGCGCGTCACCGGATGCAGGGCCGCTTCGTTGGCCTCCATGAAATCGCGGATCGCCGCATAGCGCTCGGCCACCCAGGCGCCCTCGTAGAGAAGGTTGGCGGTGGCGTAAAAATCGCCGAAGGGGATTTCCACCAGCCGGCAGCCGAGCCGCGACAGCGTGGCAAGCGAGGCCTCGAAGCCGGCTTGCATTGCCGCATCGCCGAAGAATTTCAGGTCGGCCTTTGCCGGGATGCCGACGCTCAGCACGGGCGGGCGTACGGCGAGCGGCTGGACAGCGATGTCGCGCGAATATGGATCTGCGGCGTCGCGCGCCGCCGCCACCGAGAACACCCGATAGGCGTCGTCGACGGTCAATGCGAACACCGACACGCAGTCGAGCGTGCGGCAGGCCGGCACGACGCCGGCGGCCGACAGCGCGCCGACCGTCGGCTTCAGCCCGACTATATTGTTGAGGCCGGCGGGGATGCGGCCGGAGCCGGCGGTGTCGGTGCCGAGCGCAAACGAGACGATGCCGCGCGCCGTCGCCACCGCCGACCCGGACGAGGAGCCGCCCGGCACCAGCTCGGCGTCGATGGCGTTGCGCGGGATCGGCCATGGCGTGCGCACGCCGACAAGGCCGGTGGCGAACTGGTCGAGATTAGTTTTGCCGACGACCAGCGCGCCGGCCGCCCTCAGCCGCGCCACCACGGTGGCGTCCCTGTCGGGCCAGTAGGTGTATTCGGCGCAGGCCGCCGTCGTCGGCATGCCGACGACGTCGATATTGTCCTTGACGGCGAAGGGGACGCCCCAGAGCGGCTGGGCCACCGGATCGAACGGGCAGAGGGCGGCGGCGGCCGCCAGCAGCGCGGCCTTGTCGGCCAGATGAATGAAGATGCCGGGATCGTCGGCGGCCCTCTGGCGGGCGTGCACCGTCTCGATGACTTCGTCTACGCCGATGCCTGCCCGATAGGCGGCGTGCAGGCTGCTTATGTCGAATCGCAGGTCGCTCATTTGGCCTCCCCCAGAATGATCACCGGCAAGTCCCACTGGATCAGCACGACGCAGCCGTCTTTCGTCCACACCGAATGCTCGGTGCCGACCGGATTGAGCACCACGCTGCCGGTGGCATAGTCGCCATTCTCGTCGCTCTGCGTTCCCTCCAGCACGACGATGGTCTCCAGCCCGACGTGGCGGTGGCGCGGCACGCCGGCTCCGGGCCGGTAGCTGAGGACGGCGACCGACGGCTCCACCGGCCCGCCCTTCAGCAGCCAGTGCACACTGATTCCATCTCGGAAAGGCTCGAACGCCAGATCGCGCCAGCCGCCGTCGAGCAGGCCGGCAAAGGCAAGATTAGGCATTGGCAATTCCCTCGAGTACCTGATCGGTGGTCGCTGTCCAGCCGACGATGGCGCCCTGCGCCCTGATCATGGCGATCGCCGCTGCCTTGAACTCGGGGAAATAGCTTTCCGTCGCGTCCTCGGCGAGCAGGCACTCATAGCCACGGTCGTTGGCCTCGCGCATCGTCGTCTGCACGCAGACCTCGGTGGTGACGCCAGCAAAGACCAGCTGCCCTGCGCCGAGCCTCTTGAGGTCTTCGCCGAAGGAAGTGGCGTAGAATGCCCCCTTGCCGGGCTTCTCGATGACGATCTCGCCAGGCAGCGGCGCAAGCTGGTCGAGGATCGCCGTGCCCGGCTCGCCGACGATCAGCACGCGGCCCATCGGCCCTACATCGCCGATGCGGATCGAGGGATTGCCGCGATTTCGCTTGGCTGGCGGCAGATCCGAAAGGTCCGGACGATGGCACTCCATCGTGTGGATCACCGGCAGGCCGGCGGCGCGAAATCCCTCGATCAGCCGCTTCACCGTCGGCACGATCGCCACGACCCGGCTAACGTCGTTGCCGAGGCTGGCGCCGAAGCCGCCGGGCTCGGCGAAATCGCGCTGCATGTCGATGACGACCAGCACCATGCTCTCACGCTTGAAGGCGAACGGAAACGGCTGCGCTGCGATTTTGGCCATCAATGATGTCCAGCCATATGCGCGCCGATCGTCTGCACGCTCGCCTGCGCGATCGGCGTCTCGTAGACCAGTGCGCCGTCCGACATGACCAGGATGCGGTCGGAGAGTTCGAGCAACTCGTCGAGGTCTTCTGACATCAAAAGCACGGCCGCACCCGCATTGCGCGCCTTCATGATGCGGGCGCGGATTTCGGCCACTGCCGAGAAGTCGAGGCCGAAGCACGGATTGGAGACGATCAGAAGGTCGACTTCGCCGGTGAGTTCGCGGGCGAGCACGGCGCGCTGCACATTGCCGCCCGACAGCGAGGCGATCGGCGAGGATAGCGAGGCGGTCTTGACCTTGAACTGCTCGACCAGGTGGGCACTGAAGGCCTTGATGGCACCGGCGCTGATCCAACTCACCGGCTTGCCATTGCCGTCAATATCGAAGGTGCGGAAGGAGATGTTTTCGGCCACGGTCATCTTCGGCGCGCAGGCGTTCTTCAGCGGCTCCTCCGGAATGAGACGGACGTTGAGCGCACGCGCTTCGGCGCGCGTCGCCGCATAGGCAGTGCCGCGCACCATCACTTCGCCGGCGTCGCGCGGGCGCTGCCCGGCCAGTACTTCGAGGAATTCCTTCTGGCCGTTGCCGGAAATACCGGCGATGCCGACGATCTCGCCGGAGCGCACGCCAAGATCCTCGATCCGGATCGACTTCAGCCCGGTGCGATCAGGCGCCTTCAGCGCCTTGACCTTGAGTACGATCTCGGCGTCCGGCTTTGGCTCGGTCCGGCTGTCGAGCGCTGCGATCGGCTGGTCGCCGATCATCATCGCCGCCATCTGCCTGTGGTCGAGGTCGGCGACGCGGCCGGTCCCGGTGAGCCTGCCCTTGCGCAGCACGCTGACGTCGTCGGCGAACGCCGTCACTTCGTGGAACTTGTGCGAGATCATCAGCACGGTGAGGTCGCCGGCCCTGGTCATGGCGCGCACGAGGCCGAGCACCTCCTGCGCCTCGGCGGGGGTGAGCACCGAAGTCGGCTCGTCCAACACCATGAAGGAGCGGCCGAGATAGAGCTGCTTGACGATCTCCAGCTTCTGCTTCTCGCCAGCGGCAAGCTCGGCCACCTTGACATCGAGCGGAAGCTTGAAAGGCATCCGGTCCATGAACACGGCAAGTTCGTCGCGCTCCTTGCGCCAGTCGATGATGGCAGGCACCTTTTCGCGCGAGATGACCAGGTTTTCCGCGCCGGTCAGCGACGGCACGAGGGTGAAATGCTGGTAGACCATGCCAAGGCCGAGCGCCGAGGCGTCCTGGGGGCTGGCGATTGCCACCTCGCGGCCGTCGACCAGCATCTCGCCGGAGGTCGGATGGTAGAAACCCATCATGCATTTGACCAGTGTCGACTTGCCGGCGCCGTTTTCCCCGAGCAGCGCATGGAATGATCCCGCCGGCACCTTGATTGAAACATCGCCCAGCGCCGTGAAGGCGCCGAAGCGCATGGTCATGCCGATGGTCTCGACGCCGACGGCCTTGTGGCCGGTGATCTTGTTCATCCTCGGTTCCTCACGGCAATTGAGCGACGAATGAGGCCGAGCTCGACACCGCGCCGAAGACGCCGCCCTGCATCTTGATCATCTTGATGGCGGCCAGATGGTTGCCGTAGTCGGTGGCGCCGCAGCAATCCTCCAGCATCACGCATTCGAAGCCGCGGTCGTTGGCCTCGCGCATGGTGGTGTGGACGCAGACGTCGGTGGTGATGCCGGTGAGCACGATGTTGTCGATGCGGCGCCGGTTGAGGATCAGCTCCAGATCGGTGGCGCAGAAGGAGCCTTTGCCCGGCTTGTCGATGATCGGCTCGCCCTCGGCCGGATAGAGGTCCGGGATGATGTCCCAGCCCGGCTCGCCGCGCACCAGGATGCGCCCGCAGGGGCCGGGATCGCCGATGCCGGCATTGATGCGACGCGAGCGCCAGCGCTTGTTGGCCGGCAGGTCGGCGAGGTCGGGCCGATGGCCCTCACGGGTGTGGATGATCGTGTAGCCCTTGGACCGCATCGCCGACAGCACCGACTTGATCGGCTCGATCGGCGCACGCACTAGCGACAGATCGTAGCCCATATGATCGACATAGCCGCCCGGCCCGCAGAAATCGGTCTGCATGTCGATGATCATCAGCGCCGTGTTGTCTGGACGAAGCTCGCCATTGTAGGGCCATGGATAAGGATCGGCGTCGATATAGCGCTGGGTGATACCGGCTCTGGCGTTCATGGCAAAATCTCCGGTCTCATTTGGTTATCGACAGTTCGCCCGGAGCGCCGGCGAGCGAGCGGCTCGGCGACGAGGTGGCGATCATGATGACCAGGGTGAGGATGTAAGGTGCGGCGTAGAAGAGGTAATAGCCTTGCGTGACGCCGACCGACTGCAGCGCCGGCCCGAGCGCCCCGGCACCGCCGAACAGAAGTGCGGCGGCAAAGCAGCCGAGCGGGTTCCAACGCGCGAAGATGACCAGCGCCACCGCCATCAGCCCTTGTCCAGACGAGATGCGCTCAGTCCAGCTGCCGGGATAATAGAGCGACAGATAGGCGCCGCCGATGCCGGCGAGCGCGCCGCCGACGCCGGTGGCGATCAAGCGCACGGTGTTGGGGTTGAGGCCCATGGCGTGCGCGGCGTCGGAACTGTCGCCGACGACGCGCACGATGAGGCCGGCGCGGGTGTTGCGGAAGGCCCACCACAGGAACACCGCAAGAGCGGCGCCGATCAGGAACAGCACGTTGACGTCGAGGGCTGCCTGCACCTGCGGAATGTCGGACCATGCGCCCAGGGGGATAGCCGGCAGGTCGGGCGCCGAGGGCTGGATAAACGGCTTGCCGAAGAAGAAGGCGAGGCCCGAGCCGAACAGCATCAAGGCGATGCCGATGGCGATGTCGTTAACCCCTGGGAATTTGCAGATCCAGCCGTGGAAGAGGCCGAAGCACAGGCCGGCGAAGGCGGCGGCGGCGAGGCCGAGCCAGGGCGAGCCGGTTATAACGGCCACCGCATAGGCGGCCATGGCGCCGAACACCAGCGTGCCTTCCAACCCGAGGTTGATCCGGCCCGAACGCTCGGTGATGGCTTCGCCGAGCGAGACGAAGATGAAGGGCGTGGAGACGCGGATGGCGCCGCCGAGGATGGCGAGCGGCACGCCCCAGAGGCCGATCCCGCTGGCGTCCATCAGCTGCTCCTCTGCCACAGATCGGGGTTGAAGGCCTTGAAGCGGCCGTAGAAGGTCTCGCTGAACAGGATGACGATGAACAGCATGCCCTGCAGCACCAGCACGGTGGCATCAGGCAGGTCCATGCGGCGCTGGATCAGCCCGCCGGAGGCGTCGATCCCGCCGAGCAGGAAGGCGACCGGGATGATGGCCAGCGGATTGTGGCGGGCGAGGAAGGCGACGAGGATGCCGGTATAGCCGTAGCCGGCGGCAAGCGAGGCGTTGGCGCTGCCCTGTACCGCCGCGACCTCGAGCATGCCGGCAAGACCGGCGAAGGCGCCGGCCAACCCGGTGAAAACGACGATCAGCGAGCCGACGGCAAGCCCCTGCACCTGGGCGGCCCTGACGTTGCCGCCGGCGATGCGGGCGGCGAAGCCCCAGCGGGTCTTTTCGATCAGCACCCAGGACACGACGCAGGCGATGACGCCAACGGCAAGGCCCCAATGCACCTCCATGCCCGGCATGTCGCCGATGCGGTAGATATCGGCCAGCGGCTGGGTGGAGGGCTTGTTGAGCGAGGCTGGATCGCGCAGCGGCCCTTCGACGAGCTGGTTCATCAGGGCGATGGCGATATAGGCCATCAGCAGGCTGGAAATGGTCTCGTTGACGGCACGGTAATGGCGGAGCGCGCCGACGGCACCTATCCAGATGCCGCCGGCGGCCATGCCCGCCACGCCCATGACGAGTATCACGATGAAGGAAGGCGCGCCGTCGAGCGCCGTGCCTGCTGCCGCGGCGGCGACGCCGCCGAGCACGATGGCGCCCTCGCCGCCGATAACGACGAGGCCGAGCCGCGCCGGCAGCGCCACGCAGAGCGCCGCCAGCAACAGGGGTGCGGCGCGTGACAACGAGTTCTGCATTGAGAACCACGAGCCGAAGCCGCCACGCCACATCGTTTCATAGAGCTGGACCGGCGACTTGCCGACAGCCAGGATGAAAAGGCTGAACAGGGCCATGCCAACGACCAGCGCGGCCAGCGGAATGACGAAGGCCTCGGCCCGCCGGGCCATCCATTCCAGCGCTGCCGGATGACCCCTGGCGCCGAATGTCACCGGCATGCCGACTTCTGTCACTATCTCGGCCATCGCCCCGCTCCCCTTCGATCAGGCGGTCGAGCCGACGACCCCGGCGACCAGATAGTCCATGCTTTCGAGTTCGATCGCGTTCTCGGGGAAGGCCTGGCCCGCAGTGGCTACAACAGCGCCCTTGTTGCTGTTCAGAGGACCCTTGATGACGGCGAAGCCGCCTTTCATCATTTCGGCCAGCGTGGCGTCGAACTGTTTGCGCGCCGGCTCGCCGACGGCCGGGCCGAGCGGGCTCATCTTGACGAAGCCATCGGCCAGTCCGCCGCGGGTGAAATTGGGCAGCGGGTTGCCGGCGACGAGATCGTCGACGAACATCTTGTAGACCTTGGCCCAGTTCCATTCGGCACCAGTCAGGTATTTCTCGGGCGCCAGTGGGCTCTGGTTGGCGTGGTAGCCGCAGACGAAGGCGCCGCGGCCGGCGGCCGTCTCGACCACGACCTTGGGGCTGTCGACATGGCAGGTGACGACATCGACGCCTTGGTCGACCAGCGCGTTGGTGGCCTCCGCCTCCTTGACCGCCAGGGACCATTCCCCGGTGAAGATCACCTGGCAGGTGATGGTCGGGTCGACGGAGCGCGCGCCGAGCAGGAACGAGTTGATGTTGAGCAGCACCTGCGGGATCGGCTTGGCGGCGACAAAGCCGAGCTTCTTGGTCTTCGTGGTGTGGCCGGCGACGACACCGTTCAGGTACTGGCCCATGCCGATATAGCCGAAATAGGATCCGGCATTCTTCGGATGCTTGTCCTTGTTCCACATGCCGCCGCAATGGCGGAACTGCACGTCGGGGAATTTCGTGCACATGGCCAGCATATGCGGGTCGAAGTAGCCGAAGGAGGTCGGGAAGATCAGCGAGGCGCCGTCGAGGTTGATCATCGATTCCATCGTCTTCTGGACATCGACCGTCTCGGGCACGTTCTCCTCCTCGACAATGGAGAGGCCTTCGATACCCTTCAGCGACGCGGCACCCTCGGCATGCGCCTGGTTATAGCCATAGTCGTCCTTCGGGCCGACATAGATGAAGCCGACAGTTGCCGAAGCGGCGAAGGCGCGGCCGATGGGAAAGGATGCCGACGCGAGCCCAAGTGCGGCTCCGGCGGCGGAAGTCTTGAGCAACTCGCGGCGGTTAAGCGTGAATTTCGCGGTCATAGTGAATGCTCCCCTGTAAGACCCATTTCCGGGTCGGTTAACATGCCGTCAAGAAAGTGCATGCAATCGCCATGCCAATTCTTTCGACGCAATTTATCGAATAAAATCAGTATATACATGAAACGCGCCTGCTCACGTCAAAGGCAATTGCATGCACTTTTTGCCTTGAAACTAGCCAGTTTGACAGGCAGATTAAAATAGAGGCATAAACAAGAAATATCGATTCGACGGTCCGCTGGGCCGCCCAACGAGAAGACCAAACGGAGGAAACTTGTCGGGGAAGCGCAGCTTGATCAGGTCGGGCACGACCGTGGATCAGATGGTGAGGGCGATCGGTGACCGGATCGTCACCGGCTTCTTGCGTCCCGGCGAAAAGCTGGACGAGACTTCGCTCGCCGCGCGCTTCGACGTATCACGCACCCCGGTGCGAGAGGCGCTCGGCCAGCTGAGCGCCATGGGCCTGGTCGAAAGGCGGCCCAACCGCGGCGCCATCGTCGCCGTGGTGACGCAGGAGCATCTCGCCTCGATGTTCGAGAGCATGGCCGAACTGGAAGCGATCTGCGCGCGCTTCTCGGCCGAGCGCATGACCAGCAGCGAGCGCCGCGCGCTCGAGGTCGAGCACCAGGCCTCGGCGCGGATGGTGCGTCTGGGCGCCGAGGAGGACTACGAGTACTTCAACACGGAGTTCCACAGCAGGCTTTATCGCGGCGCCCACAACGCACATATCTACGAAATGACCGTGATGACGCGCAGTCGGCTGGCGCCGTTCCGCCGAGCCCAGTTCATGCTGCCAGGCCGGCTCGCCAAATCCTGGCAGGAGCACGATGCCATCGTCACCGCGATCATGCGCGGTGACGGAGTTACTGCGGGAAACGCCGCCAAGGATCATGTTTCCATCGTCAGCAAGGCCAGTTCCGTCTTTGCGCTCGGCGAGCAGCCAAAGGGCACAAGTACGACAATGCCGGTTACCGCCGGTTGACGCCCACACGCCTTCATCTCGCTTTCCTCCCTTACGCCGCGCAAGCCTGCCACAAGCTTGTTGAGGCATGGTCTGGCTAAGGAAAACCGACAAAAGGCGGACTTTCTTGGCGATTTCTCCACCCAGCGACATCGTTATGGATGTGGCCCGAGCCGTCGACCCGACGGATATTGAAGCCGCCCGCGCCGCGCTTACAAAGCGAGCCGGTGGTGCTGCTGGCGCATTTTCGGTCGGTGACGCCGCTTCGGTGAATGCCGGCTCGATCCTGTCGCGCGCCACCGCCGACAAGGCCGCCGCTTCAACCGACCCCGCCAAGAAGTTCAAGAAGTTCGAGGCCATGGTGCTGCAGACCTTCATCCAGAACATGCTGCCCAAAGACACCGAAGGCGTCTACGGCAAGGGCCTGGCCGGCGACATGTGGAAATCGCAGCTTGCCGAGCGGGTGGCCGACGTCATGGCCGACCGCGGCGGCATCGGCATCGCCAAGTCGATGCTGGCCGACCACTATGTCGAAGGCAAGCGCATCGTGCCGGTCGGCCCGGTTTCGGGCGGGCCGGAAAAAACCGAGATCGATCAACAGAGCAGCCTGTCGACCTCGCTGGTCCACGAATTGCAGCGCAAGGCGGCGCGGTCAATCACCGGTGGCGAGACCACCATCAGGACAGACATCAAGATTTAAGGCATGCCCGGAAGCGGAACCAGTTTTGGAAAGTCATGCTGAACCAAGCAGATAGTGCGTATCCGAGTTCAATCTAACCAGACCGGGATTTCTCATGGCCGACTTTTCGGAATTCACCGCCAACCTGCCAGCACGCACGACCGTGTCGGAAGCGCCGATCCCGTTCGCGCGGCCTGGCAACCTCGCTGCCATCATCGGCCGCATCGAGGACGTGGTTGAGGAAGAGACGGCCGGCATTCGCAACGCCACCGATTATGATCTCAAGGCATCGAACGCCCGCAAGAGCCGCTACCTCTATGAACTGACCCGCGCCATGAAGGGCGGCAGCGAAGCCGAATTTCTCGAACAGCACCGCGAGGGCCTGACCCGGCTGCGCCATAAGCTGGCGAAGAACGAGGCGGCGATCCTGGCGCACCTCAGCGCGGTCAACGAGGTTGCCAACCTGCTGCGGCACGCCATCCAGCGCGCGGAAACCGACGGCACTTATTCGGCCGGCGAATTCGGCTGGGCAAAGGCATGATGCGGGACACAAGGAACGCATCGGCGACCCTGCTCATGCAGGAGGGCAGCGCCGCGTTGCCATCGCAAGTCAATGACGGGGCCCGATGATCAAGGTCATCGCGATCGCGGTCTGGATCTGCGCCGCGACGCTCGGCGCGGTGTTCTATTCGTTCCAGGCTGCGGGCGAAAAGGGCGTCGGCGAAACGCCGAAGCCGATGCTGGGCGGTCTCGACTACGTCAAGACGGATATCATTTCAGTGCCATTGATCCGCGATTCGCAGATCGGCGGCTATTTCCTGACAAAGCTCGTCTATACGGTCGAACCCGAGCAGATAAAGAAGCTGTCCATTCCGGCGGAAGCGCTGATCACCGACCAGGTCTATTCCTACCTCTATTCCAATCCTCAGATCGACTTCACCAACAAGGCGACGATCGATCTCGATGCCTTCCGCGCCGCGATCCGCGATACCGTCAATACGCGTGTGGGCGCCACTTTGGTGCATGAGGTTCTGATCGATCAGGTCAATTTCCTGTCGAAGGACGAAATCCGTGACAACTGGCTGCGTCGCAAGAAAAGCGAGACGGCCGCGGAAATGACCAAGGCTTTCAAGGAACACTGAGTTGCCCTGCCCACGGGTTCCGATCACATCGGGCCCCACCTGCCGCCAGCGCAGGAACCAGCCACCGGAATCCGCGTTGACGTAAACGTCAACCCAAAGCTATATGCGCCAGCGACCGTGATCGCGAAACCGCGGCATGGGCTTCGGCCGGATCGAAGCGCCGTTGCGAGACAGATGCAACCAGACAAGGAGAACAGCGTGAGCGTTCAGGAGATTGCCGAGAAGATCAAGTCGCGCGTGGCAAGCAGCGGGTTCGATCGTTCCGTGAAATTCGACACCGGCAGCGACGGCGTCATCGTCATCGACGGCGCGACAATTTCAACCACCGACGCGCCCGCCGATTGCACCATCAAGCTTTCGATCGACGACCTGGATTCGCTGATCGCTGGCGACCTGAACCCGACCATGGCCTTCATGACCGGCAAGATAAAGGTCGAAGGCGACATGACCGTCGCCATGGCGCTCAGCCAGTTGATCGGCTGAAAACATGCAGCCGCCCAAGGCGGCGCCCACCAATCGCGAAAAAAACGCCGCCTTTTCGGGCGGCGTTTTTGCATGAGCTGCTGGCGCTTCGTGTCTCAGGCCGCCGATGTCAGTTCCTGCGCCTTCAGCTTGCGGCCGGCCGCCTTCAGCGTGCCGTGCACGCCGTCGAGCGCGCCTTCCACCAGTTCCAGGGCCAGCAGGCGGTGCCGCTCATAGGGTCCCGGCATGGCAAGCGAACCGGTCCTGGCGGCCGAGAAGCCGAAGCGTTCATAGTAGGGCGCATCGCCGACCAGCAGGATCGCCGCGTGGCCAAGACGTGTTGCTTCGGCGACGGCATGGCGCATCAGCGCCGAGCCGATGCCGGCACTCTTGAGCGACGGATCGACGGCGAGCGGGCCTAGCAGCAGCGCTGCCGGGCCGCCCTCGCCCAACGTGACATCCCACAGCCGCACGGTGCCGGCCACGTCGCCCGACGCGTCGCGGGCGACGAAGGCCAGGCCTTCCGATGGCCGCCGGCCACGCCGCAGCTTCTCCGATGACTTTTTCCGCCGCTTAGAGCCCATGGCCTCATCCAACAGCACTTCACGCGCGGCAGTGTCGGCCGCGGTTTCGGCAACGATGGCAATGGCACTCTCCCTCCTTGAGGGGGAGATTTCGCACGGAGCGCCTTCAACAATGAAATTTGCAATGTCCATTTCCGCGATCCTTCACGAGCGGAGATTGTTCCACAGGCGAGCCCGGGCGGGCGACGGACGCCCACCGGGAGTGATCTGACCGGTTCTTTCGAACCGTCAGATCACGTAGGATCGGAGAGGCTCGAAGCCGTTGAAGGCGACCGCCGAGTAGGTGGTCGTGTAGGCACCGGTGCCTTCGATCAGCACCTCGTCGCCGATCGTCAGCGACAGCGGCAGCGGGTACGGCGTCTTCTCGTACATCACGTCGGCCGAATCGCAGGTCGGGCCGGCGAGCACGCAAGGTGCGGTCTCTGTGCCGTCATGGCGGGTGACGAGGGGATAGCGGATAGCCTCATCCATCGTCTCGGCAAGGCCGCCGAACTTGCCGATGTCGAGGAATACCCAGCGCACATTGTCGTTGGCGGCCTTCTTCGAGATCAGGACGACTTCCGACTTGATGACGCCGGCGTTGCCGACCATGCCGCGGCCCGGCTCGATGATGGTTTCCGGGATGGCATTGCCGAAATGCTTGCGCAGCGCCGAGAATATCGCCTGGCCATAGGCCTGCGCTGCCGGCACGTCACGCAGATAACGCGTCGGGAAACCACCGCCCATGTTGACCATCTTCAAGACGATGCCTTCCTCGGCGAGCGTCGCGAACACCGCCTTGGCATCGGCCAGCGCGCGGTCCCAGGCGGTCAGGTCGGTCTGCTGCGAGCCGACATGGAACGACACGCCATAGGCATCGAGGCCGAGCCCCTTGGCATGGCGCAGCACGTCGACGGCCATCGCAGGCACGCAACCGAATTTGCGCGACAGCGGCCACTCGGCGCCCTCGCCATCGGTCAGCACGCGGCAGAACACGCGCGCGCCTGGAGCGACACGGGCGATCTTCTCGACCTCTTCGACGCAGTCGACCGCGAACAGGCGGATGCCGAGCTGGTAGGCGCGTGCGATGTCACGTTCTTTCTTGATGGTGTTGCCGAAGGAGATGCGGTCCGCCGGCGCACCGGCGTCCATCGCCATCTCGACTTCGGCAACGGAAGCGGTGTCGAAAGACGAGCCCATCGCAGTAAGCAGGCGCAGGATCTCCGGCGCCGGGTTTGCTTTCACCGCATAGTAGATTTTCGAATCGGGCAGCGCCTTCTCGAAGGCTCGGAAATTGTCGCGCACGACATCGAGGTCGACGACGAGGCAGGGGCCGGTCGGACGTCGGGTGGCGAGGAAGTCAAGGATGCGCTGGGTGGCCATCGGGGTCTCTCCATCAGCGCCTTTCGGCGCGCAATAAGGCTGCGGGAAGCGGGCTGTTGGCCTCGCGAACACGCGGTGGACAAAGGCGGGACGGAAATCCATGGAACCAGCCGGTGGAGACCCCGGAACCATGAAACGCCGTCTCGCGGCGGTGAACCTTGGCCTTGCCCGGCCTCGGTTCGCTTTGTCTGCCTTGGCTTGGATGGGAGACCCGTCCGCACTGCCGGCAATGAAGGTGTGCCTCTTCAGTAACCCCGGTCTTTGGACAACCGGCAGAACACCAGAAAGGCCCGCACCGTCGTTGCTTCAAGGTGTCCTCGGGCTTGCGGTTGGCCGCTAGACCGACTGGAGGGGTTAGCTCCAGTTACCTTACCGATTTCCCTCACCATTCGAGGATCGGCGGACACCCACAGGCACGTGCGACTTTGGGCAAGCGCGATATAAGATTGAACGATTTCACAATCAATAAAAATCGTATTCCAGGTTGTAAAATTCCTGGCATCGAACAATGCTGCGCCAACCGTATCCGGATAGCGAACGATGACAGGCACGCACGGCCCTCTAAACGCCTTTCTCGACCTTTGCCAGATGCCAGTGGCGCATGCCGAAACTGGCCCTCTGGCCGGCCTGCGGCTGGCCGTCAAGGACATCTACGACGTCGCCGGCTACCGCACTGGCTGCGGCAACTTGCAGAAATTCGCAGACAGCCCCGCCGCCTCGCGCACGGCGCCGGCCGTGCAAGTGATTCTCGATGCCGGGGCGCGCTTCGTCGGCAAGACCCAGACCGACGAGCTTGCCTTCGCGCTGTTCGGCCAGAATGCGCATTTTTCGTTTCCGGTGAACGCGGCCGCGCCCGACCGCGTCACCGGCGGCTCGTCATCGGGATCCGCGGCGGCGGTGGCGGGCAGGCTTGCCGATATTACCACCGGCTCCGACACCGGCGGCTCGATCCGCGCGCCGGCGAGCTTTTGCGGACTGATCGGGCTGCGCACCACGCATGGCCGTATTTCGCTCGATGGCACGATGAAGCTGGCTCCGAGCTTCGACACGTTCGGCTGGTTCGCCGACGACATCGAGACCTACGAGACAGTTGGCAGGCTGCTGCTCGGCCGCGACACGCACCAGCACACACTCGACCGGCCGCTGGCGCTGGACTGGCTGGATGCGATGGTCCACCGCCCGGCGCTTGCCGAATATACCCGAATGAAGGCACTGGCGAGTACGGTATTCGGTGCGCCGGCGATGTCGGCAGTGCGCTTCACCTCGTCTCCCGATGAACTCTACTGGTGCTTTCGCCGGCTGCAGGCCAGGGAGGCCTGGGCGGTGCATGGCGAATGGATCACCAGCGGCGAGCGCGACCTCGGTCCGGGCGTCGAGGAGCGCTTCGGCTTCGGCCGTGCCGTCGACGACAAAACAGCCCAGGCGGAGAAAGTGCGACGGCTGACCTTTCGCGGCGAACTGAGCGCCCTGCTGGGCAAGGACGGCTTCCTTATCCTGCCGACGGTGCCGGGCCCAGCTCCCTACGTGGACAGCACGCCGGAGCAGTTCCAGGCCTATCGCGAACGAGCGCTTCAACTTCTGTGCCTGGCCGGCCTGTCCGGTTTTCCACAGATCACCCTGCCCATCGGCTCGGTCGCCGGCGCCCCGTTCGGCCTGTCGCTGCTTGGCCCTTCCGGCAGCGACATTGCCCTGACACGGCTCGGCCGGAAACTTCTCGACGCGGCACGAAAGGCCTGACCATGGACACACTGACCCGCATGCGAGCCTTCATCGACGTGGTCGAGGCCGAGGGCTTTTCGGCGGCGGCACGCAAGATCGGCCGCTCCAAGGCCCTCTTGTCGAAATATGTGCGCGAGTTGGAGGACGAACTCGGCGCGCTGCTGCTCAACCGCACCACGCGCCAGTTCTCCATGACCGAGGCCGGCCACACCTATTACCGGCGCGCCTCGGAGATCGTGCGCGAGGTCGACAGCCTGGCCGACGCCGTGCGCGAATCCTCCGGCGACGTGCGTGGCCGGATCAAGCTGTCGGCGCCGCGCACCTTCGCCGACGCGCCGGTCGGCCAGTCGCTGATCGATTTCGCCAAGCAGCATCCCGACATCGTGCTCGACGTCCAGCTCGACGACCGCTTCGTCGATTTGGTCGAGGAAGGCTTCGACCTCGCGGTACGCATCTCGCGGCTCGAGAACTCGTCGCTGATCGCGAGGCGGCTGGCGCCATTTTCTATTAAGCTCTGTGCCTCTCCCGAACTGATCGCCAAGCATGGCATGCCGACGCGGCCGCAGGATCTTAGCCGCATGCCCTGTATCGTCGACACCAATGGCCGCGGATTGAGCAACTGGCCGTTCAAGGGCGACAATGGTGATCCGATGAGCGTTTCGGTGTCGGGTCCCATCGAGGTCAACAGCCCGATGACGGCGCGTGCGGCGACCGTGGCCGGATTGGGGTTTTCCGTGCTGCCGGATTTCATCGCCGCGCCCGACCTCGAGAGCGGCCGGCTGGTGTCGGTGATGGATGACCGCATCCTGCCGGGCGGCGGCATATTCGCCGTCTACCCGCACCGCCGTTACCTGCCCGCCAAGGTTCGCGTTTTCGTCGATTTCCTGGTGCAGTGGTTCAGGACGCGTGAAGCTGCCTGACCCATTCAGTCGAGTCCCGGTCCCAATTTCGCCCCCTTTCTGATAACTCTCGACATCACTCCGAGGCACATGGAATCGCGACTGAGAATGCACCTGAAACGGCACGCAATCATGCTGGCTTCGGCCTTGGCGGCGACCTTTGCCGCCACCGGACCGGCTGAGGTGCACCCGCACGTCTTCGCCGAGGCCCGCCTGGACGTGATCCTCTCCCCGGATCACCAAAGTGTGAAAGCGCTGCGTCATCTCTGGCGATTCGACGATCTCTTCTCCAGCACGGTGATGATGGAGTTCGACAAGAACTCCGACCTGAAGCTCGACGACAACGAGCTCAAGGAAGTCGCCGATACCGTCCATGCCTCGCTGGCTGAATTCAATTACTTCCAGCTCGTCACCGTCGACGGCAAGGACGTGGCGATGACGCCGCCGCCGCATCTGATGGCCAATTTCGACAACGACCAGTTGATCATCCTGTTCGAATCCGAGCCGAAAGTGCCGATCAAGCTCAACGGCAAGATAGACATCGGCGTCTACGATCCGACATTCTACACCGCGATCGACTTCACCGACGATTCCAACATCACGGTTGAAGGCCTGCCGTCGAACTGCACCAGTAAGGTGATCCGTCCGGACCCGGACGAGGCCATCAAAGAAAACCAGAAGACCCTCACCGATGCCTTCTTCAACGATCCGACAGGCACCGACATGAGCAAGATCTTCGCCACCAAGCTCGAACTGACCTGTCAGCCAGAAGGATGAAGCCGGTGACGAAACCGTCCCTGCGTTTGGCATTCGGCCTGTTGGCCGCCACTGTCGTCATGATGCATTTCGCCAACTCCGCCCATGCCCAGAGTTCGCTCGGCATCGGCGTCAATGACGGCATCGCGCCCAGCACCGGCCCCTTCGCCCACATACTGATGTGGATCAATCTGCGGCAGCAGGAATTCTATCGCGCGCTGGCAACGGCAATGAAGGCGATGCGCCAGGACGGCAGCAAGATTTGGATACTCGTCGGCCTGTCCTTCGCCTACGGCATCTTCCACGCCGCCGGACCGGGCCACGGCAAGGCGGTGATCTCGTCCTACATGGTCGCCAACGAAGTGGCGCTGCGGCGCGGCATCCTGTTGTCCTTCGTCTCGGCGCTGCTGCAGGGCCTCACGGCGGTCGCGGTGATGGGGGTAGCCTATTTCGTCCTGCGCGGCACCTCCGTGACGATGACGGACGCGGCCTGGTTCATGGAGATCATGAGCTTTGTCTTCGTCACCCTGTTTGGCGCCTGGCTGCTGTGGCGCAAGCTCGGCCCTGCCGTTCTGCGCTTGTTTGGCAAAGGTCCAGCCTACAGCCTGTCGGCGGCGCACGCCGGCCATTCTCATGGTGGCCATTCGCATGCCGGTCATTCGCATGCAGCCCATGGCCATTCGGCGCATGGCCATTCGCATGCGCTGCAGGTGCATCACGATCATGACCACGTGCACAACCATTCCCACGATCATCACGACCACGGAACGCATGACCATGATCACGCCACCCACGATCATGCCCATCACGATCACGCGGCGGGCGAGGTTTGCGACACCTGCGGCCATTCGCACGCACCCGATCCGGCGTTGCTGTCGGGCGATCGCTTCGATTGGCGCACCGCATGGTCGGCGGTGGCGGCGGTCGGCATCCGCCCCTGCTCCGGCGCGCTGATCGTGCTCAGCTTCGCGCTTCTCAACGGACTTTGGCTCGGCGGCCTGCTGTCGGTGCTGGCGATGTCGCTGGGCACTGCGATCACCGTCTCGGCGCTGGCGACGCTGGCGGTGACGGCAAAGAACTGGGCGGTGTATTTCGCCGGCGACGGCCGCATGGGCAACCGCATCCACTCGATCGTCGAGATCGGCGGCGCCGCCTTCGTGTTCCTGTTCGGACTGTTGCTTTTGTCGGCGAGCCTGGCGTCAGGCGGATGATATCCCCACCGTAGTGCTGCGGGTTTAACTCGCGATCTTGCCGCCGAGTTCATCCTCGATATGGGCGCGGATGATCTCGTCGAAACTCTTTTCGGCGACAAAGCCGAGCTCCCTCGACCGCCGCGCTTCGAACCTTGTCGGCCAGCCCTTGACGATCGCCCAGATCGTCTCGTCCGGCTCCTCGCGGATAAGGCTTGCCACCTTCGGCCCGGCGATGCGTTCCAGCGCCTCGATCTGCTCGCCAACGGTGACCGCGACGCCGGGCATCGTCAGGTTGCGGCGCGGCCCGACAGCGGCGCCATCGATCTCCGCAGCATGGATCAGGAAATTGACCGCCGAACGCGGGCTGGCGTGGGTGTGCACGACAGAGCGCGGCACCGGCAGGATCGCCTCGTGGCCGCTCAAGGGCTCGCGGATGATGCCAGAAAAGAAGCCGGACGCCGCCTTGTTCGGCTTGCCGGGTCGCACGCAGATGGTCGGCAGCCGGATGCCGATGCCATCGAAGAAGCCGCGCCTGGTATAGTCGGCCAGCAGCGCTTCGCTCATCTGCTTCTGGGTGCCGTAGGAGGTCAGCGGCGTCGGATGGAATTCGTCCGGTATGACATCCGGGAACGGCGCGCCGAACACCGCGATCGACGAGGTGAAGACGACTCGCGGTGCAAAGCCCGCCAGGCGAATGGCATCGAACAGCGCGCGCGTGCCGTCGAGATTGACGCGGTAGCCGAGTTCGAAATTTGCCTCCGCCTCGCCGGAGACGATGCCGGCGAGATGGAAGACGACATCGGGGCGCGATGCGACCAGGCGCTCGGTGGCACCCGCCTCGGCTAGATCGCCGGTGTGGAGGGTGATGCTGGCCCCGTCCATGCTAGGTGCCTGCGGCGGCACGATATCGTGCAGTTCGAGCGCGGTGATCTTGCCGCCGCGCAACGTGCCGTCCTTGGCCAGCCGGGCGATGAGCTTGCGGCCGACCATACCCGCGGCGCCGGTGATCAGAATGCGCATGTCGAAAATCCCTTGCCTATTTACCCTGGTTTTTGCGCTGGTTGCGGGCCCGCAGCCAGAACACCGAGAAGAACGCCAGCACGAAGACGATGGCAAAGACGCCGGCCAGCACGGTCGAAAGGCTGCCGAGCGCCAGCATCATGGTCGGCAGATAGTAGGCGCCGACGCCGAACAGAAGCATGATCCACACCGCTGCGATGGCCGCATTCCTGGTGTCGCGATCCATCATGCCGCGTCCGGGCAGTGCGCGTTCATCAAGCTGGTTTTCAAGGTTTGGAACTCCTGAGGCAGGACCAATCGATCGTCCTAGTGATGGTGGTCGTGATGCGCAGCCGCTTCGTGCCCATGCTCGTGGCTATCGTCGGCGCACTGTCCGAATTCCGGTTCCACGGTGGCATGGCTGATGCCGTGCTCGCTGGCAAGCCGCTTCTTGACGGCGCTGACCGCCTGGTGCGCGTCGACGCCCTCGTCGAGGCAGGCATGCAGCGTCGCCATGTTGCTGGTTCCGTCGAGCGACCAGACATGCATGTGATGCACTTCGCGGACGCCGGGGACCGTCGCTTCGATGTCCATGGCGATGAGATCGCGGTCGAGGCTGGGCGGCACCCCCTCGAGCAGGACATGGGCGGCTGCGCGCATCAGCGACCATGCCGTATACAGGATCAGCAGCGAGACCAGGACCGACAGGATCGGGTCTATCGGCGTCCAGCCGGTCGCCAGGATGACCAACGCAGCCGCGATGGCGGCGGCTGAGCCGAGCAGGTCGCCCAGCACATGCAGGATGGCGCCGCGCATGTTCAGGTTCTCGTGATCGCCGCCATGCAGCACCAGGAAGGACCCGATATTGACCAGCAGCCCGAGGGTCGCCACCACCAGCATCGGTCCGCCAAGCACCGGTGCCGGCGCCTGCAGCCGCCTCCAAGCCTCGTAGACGATCCAAAGCGCGATGACGAAGATGGCGATGCCGTTGGTATAGGCCACCAGCGTCTTGACCCGGCCGAAGCCATAGGTGAGGCGCACGGTCGCCGGACGCCCCGCAAGATGAAACGCATACCAGGCAAGGCCGAGCGCGATCGAATCGGCGAGCATGTGGCCGGCATCGGCCAACAATGCCAGTGAGCCGGTAAGGATGCCGCCGAGCGCTTCGGCGACCATGAAGCCGCCAGTCAGGCAGGCCGCGGTAAGCACGCGTTTCTTGTCGGTCGAGCCAGGCACATGACCGGGCGCATGATCGTGCCCAATGTGATCGTGCCCAGTGTGATCGCGCCCGGTGTGATCATGCCCGCTGTGATCGTGGGTGTGGGCCAATGGCAAACTCCCGTTACGCGCCTGATCTCACGCACCGAACTGCGCGCGAAAATCCTCAAGCCGTCGCTTCTGCTGACCGTCGCCATCGAAATTGGCCGAATCGAGCCACGCTTCATAGGCTTTGCGCAAGGCCGGCCACTCCTTGTCGATGATCGAATACCATGCCGTATCGCGGTTTTCACCCTTGACGATGAGGTGCTGGCGGAAAATGCCCTCGAACTTGAAGCCGAACCGTTCTGCCGCCCGCTTCGATGGCTCGTTGCGGTTGTTGCATTTCCATTCGTAGCGGCGATAGCCAAGCTCGTCGAAGATGTATTTCATGAACAGGAACTGCGCTTCGGTCGCTCCCGGCTTGCGCGAGATGAGTGGCCCCCAATAGATGTTGCCGATCTCGATGACGCCGTAGGCCGGATCGATGCGCATCAGCGTCTGGCGTCCGGCGACCTTGCCGCTGGCCTTGTCGATGACCGTGAAGAACAGCGGATCCTCGCTGGCCTCCACCTTGTCCAGCCATGGCTGGAAGGCGGCGCGGGTCTCCGGCGGATAGTCGGGCAGCCAGGCGAAGCGCCCATCGACATCGGATACGGACGACGCTTCATAGAGACCGTCGCCGTGCTTTGCAGCGCTCAGCGGTTCAAGCCGGACATACCGGCCGTCGATGGCCTTGCGTTCGGGCCGCGGGCGCGGTTGCCAGTCTTTGAGATTTTCCGACACCGAAAGCTCCAATCCGTTTGACTTTTGCGGCCTGAGGCTCACAAAAACGCGACCCAACAGTAAGAACCACACGGACGGGAAAAATGCTCCACACGATTTCGGCCTTCGACCGTCTCGGCGAGGAAAACGCCTTTGCCGTGCTCGCGAGGGCCACAGCACTGGCCCAACAAGGCCGCGACATCGTCAATCTCGGCATCGGCCAGCCCGACTTCAAGACGCCGCAGCACATCGTCGAGGCGGCGATCAAGGCGCTGCGCGACGGCCATCACGGCTACACGCCGGCCAATGGCCTTTTGGCGACGCGCGAGGCGGTGGTGCGGCGCACGCTGACCACCACCGGCGTAGAGGTGTCGCCCGAAGCGGTGATGATCCTGCCCGGCGGCAAGCCGACCATGTTCGCCGCGATCCTGATGTTCGGCGAGCCTGGCGCCGAGATCCTCTATCCCGATCCCGGCTTTCCGATCTATCGCTCTATGATCGAGTTCACCGGTGCAGCACCTATTCCAGTGCCGATGCGCGAGGAAAACGGCTTTGCCTTCTCCGCCGAGGAAACGCTGGCGCTGATCACCTCCAAGACCAGGTTGTTGATCCTCAATTCGCCCGCGAATCCGACCGGCGGCGTCACGCCGCGGGCCGAGATCGAGAAACTGGTCAAGGGTCTGGAGGCGCATCCCCAGGTCGCCATCCTCTCCGACGAGATCTACGACGTCATGACCTATGACGGCGAGACGCATTGCTCTCTGCTTGGCTTTCCCGAGATCCGCGACCGGCTGATCGTGCTCAATGGCTGGTCGAAGACCTGGGCTATGACCGGCTGGCGCATGGGCTGGTCGATCTGGCCGAATGGCGACAAGGGCGCTCACCTCTACGACAAGGTGCGCAAGCTCGCGGTCAATTGCTGGTCCTGCGTCAACGCGCCGAGCCAGTTTGCCGGCATCGCGGCCATCGACGGCCCGCAGGACGACGTCGACAAGATGATGCGCGCCTTCGACCGCCGCAGGAAGATCGTGGTCGAGGGATTGAACGCCCTGCCTGACATATCCTGCATCACGCCCAAGGGAGCGTTCTACGCCTTCCCCAACGTCTCGAAGACCGGCTGGAAAGCAAAGAAGCTTGCTTCGGCCCTGCTCGACGAGGCCGGCGTGGCATTGATTGGCGGCCCCGATTTCGGCATTCTCGGCGAAGGCTATATCAGGCTCTCCTACGCCAACTCCGAGGAGAACATCTTGCGGGCACTGGAGCGGATCGGAGCGTTCCTGGGCAAGTGAGGCTGTCGGGCCTTGCGACCGGCGCTGGATGTTTGCAATCACGACAGAAGGTGACTCGATGTTTTACGCCATCCTCGCCTACCATGTGGAAGGAGCCATCACCGCACTGACGCCGGAGCAGGACGCCGCATTGATGGCCGACCTGCTCGAAATCAACGATCGGCTTTACCGGGAAGGCAATCTTGGCCCATCGGCGCGGCTTGGGGCGACCCAGTCGGCCTGCACCTTGCGTGGACCGGGCGACGGAACCGTTTTTGACGGGCCGTTCGCCGAGACGAAGGAACAGCTTCTCGGTCTCTATGTCGTAGACTGCGCGACACGCGACGATGCGATCGTTATCGCCCGCGACCTGCGCCGCGTTAATCCGACCGCCGTCTACGAAATCCGTCCAATCGCGCTCTACCTGCCGGGCGTGGCGTTGGCCGGGAAATAACTACCCACGCCCGACGAACGGCATCTTGGTCGCCATCACCGTCATGAACAGCACATTGGCGTCGAGCGGCAGGCTGGCCATGTGGACAACGGCGTCGGCAACGTGCTGAACGTCCATCACCGCTTCGGCAGCGATAGAGCCGTTGGCCTGCGGCACGCCGACCGTCATCGGCTGCGCCATGTCGGTCAGTGCGTTGCCGATGTCGATCTGGCCGCAGGCAATGTCATAGGGCCTTCCGTCGAGCGCCAGCGTCTTGGTCAGCCCGGTGATGGCATGCTTGGTCGCGGTATAAGGCACGGAGCCCGGGCGCGGCGCGTAGGCCGACACCGAGCCATTGTTGATGATGCGGCCGCCCATCGGGCGCTGCTTGCGCATGGCGCCAAAGGCGGCGCGAGCGCACAAGAACGAACCGGTGAGATTGACGCCGACGATATCGTTCCACACCTCGACCGGGATCTCGTCGATGGGCGTCGATTTGTAGCCCATGCCGGCATTGTTGAAGAGCAGGTCGACGCGGCCGAAGGCCGCCGCCACCGTCTCGAACAGATCGTCGACCTCGCCGGCCTTGCTGATATCGCAGGCAACCGCCAATGCCTTGGCATCGGTGCGGCCAGCCTCGGCCACCGCGGCATCCAGCACCGGCTTGCGGCGCCCGCAAAACACCGTGTTCCAGCCGGCCTTGAGCAGCGCCGTAGCGACGCTCTTGCCGATGCCGGTGCCGGCGCCGGTGACGATGGCGGTTCTTTTTACGGTCATGGCTATTGTCCTCCGAAGCGACG
Source organism: Mesorhizobium sp. M0830 (assembly GCF_040319965.1). Classification (NCBI taxonomy): domain Bacteria; kingdom Pseudomonadati; phylum Pseudomonadota; class Alphaproteobacteria; order Hyphomicrobiales; family Phyllobacteriaceae; genus Mesorhizobium; species Mesorhizobium sp. M0830. The sequence continues at coordinate 116,307 of NZ_JAMYOR010000006.1, forward strand.
CGCGCTCGCGCTATTTTCCGGGTTTGCGCACGAAGCAAAGGGATCGCAAATGACGGCGGCGATGGCAAGCCGAAGCACAAAGCATGATCCGAAAATTGGGATCCGATTTTGCTCGAGATCATGCTCGGGCGAGCAGATCGTGCCGACAAAAAGGGCGGTCATTGGCGACCGCCCTGATCTGGACCGGGCTTGGGAGGAGGAAAGCCGATCCAACTGGTTAGAATGATGCGCTTGCTGGGTTAACGAAAGGTTAACGCCAGACAAGCCGCCTGTGCCGTTTTGGCCTACCAGCGCGGATTGGGTGAAGTTCCGGCCTTGGCCGGCACCTTGGCTGCCGAAACTGTCGCCTCGACATGATCGACCAGCGCATCCGGCAGGCCAAGCCGGCCGGCCAGCAGGTCGAGGTAGCCGCGCTCGGCGCGTGTGTCGGGATCGATGGTCAGGCGCGATGCCGTGTAGAGTTCGAGCTTCTGCGCATCGGTTTGGGCGCCTGCCACCAGCGCGTCGAGGTCGAGCGGGCTCGCCAGCTCCGCCATCAGGAATTTTTCGGCGTCGGAGCCGATGCCCGAAAGACTGAGCTTGCCGGCGATCTTCTGGCGCTCGTCATCGTCGACATGGCCGTCGGCCTTTGCTGCCGAGATCATCGCCCGCACCAGCGTCAGCGTGAATTCGTCCTCGCCTTGCGGCGCCTGCGACGGGTGGAAGGCGGTGTCCTTGGGCGGCGGCAGCAATTCAGGTTCGCCGCCTGCCGGCGCCTCGGCCGGAGCATTGCCGGCCTTGTAGTTCTGGTAAGCCTTGTAGGCGAGCCCGCCGATCGCGGCCAATCCACCGAGCTTCACCGCGGTACCCGTCACCTGGCGGCCGGCACCGGTTCCGAGCAGCACTGCAGCGAGCGCTCCAGCGGCCAGCGGATTGTCCTTGGCCATCTGCACGGCCTGGCCCGCCTTGTCGCGAACGGTGCCACTGGTGCCCGGGATTTGCGAGCCGAGCAGATCGTCGAGAAGCTTCTTGGGATCGAACATTCAGTGCCTCCAGGATTGCCCGGCCGAACGGGCAGGTTTCGAACGTCGAAGACGTAGGTCCCGGATCCTTGCATTACAATGACAAACCGTCGCCTTGCGGCTGTCGATAACAGAGCCAAACTAGGATCCGATGTGCGGATCCCTGCCCCGCGCCTGCGCAAGCTCGACTTGCCGCTGACGCTCGGCATAGCGCTGGCGGTCCTCGTCCGAACGCGCATCGAAGCAATGCGGGCACGAAACACCGGCGGCAAATCTAGGCGATGTCAGGTCGTTCGGCGTCAGCGGATGGCGGCAGGCGCGGCAGAGTTCCGCCTCGCCCTCGGCGAGGCCGTGCGACACAGAAACGCGCTCGTCGAAGACGAAGCACTCGCCTTGCCAGAGGCTCTGTTCGGACGGAACCTCCTCGAGGTATTTGAGGATGCCACCCTTGAGGTGGAACACGTCCTCGAAGCCGAGCGATTTGACGTAGGCGGTCGCCTTTTCGCAGCGTATGCCGCCGGTGCAGAACATCGCGACCTTGCGGCCTTCGAACTCCGCCCGGTGTGCTTCCACCCAGGCCGGGAACTCGCGAAAGCTGGCGGTAGCGGGGTCGATTGCGCCCTTGAAGGTGCCGATCGATACCTCATAGGCGTTGCGCGTGTCGATGATGACAGTGTCGGGCTCGGAAATCAGCGCATTCCAGTCGGCAGGCGCGACATAGGTGCCGGCGCTCGTCGCCGGATCGATATCGGCGATGCCCATGGTGACGATCTCGCGCTTCAGCCGCACCTTCATGCGATGAAACGGCATTTCCGCGGCTACGCTGTATTTGACCTCGAGGCCGGCGAGCCCTTCGACGGCTTCGAGATAATCGATCAGTTCGCCGATCGCCGTTTCGCTGCCGGCCACGGTGCCGTTGATACCCTCATGCGCCAGAAGCAGTGTGCCCTTGATGCCGCGCCCGCAACAGAAGGCAGCGAGCGGCGCGCGCAACTCCTCGAAGGCGTCGAGCCGGGCAAACCGGTAGAGCGCCGCAACGCGAAAGGGTTGAAGTGATGTCATGGCCGAAGCCACTAAACGCTCCCGCAAGCCGATTCAAGGCAGCGCCGGAATCCAGCCAAGTATCGGCCGCGCGTGACATCGCGACACGCTTCGTTTCATGGACAGAAAAACACCCGTCTGCTAATCGGTTGAATTGCCCTCAAGCGCGTCGCGCCGAAACCAATTCATACGACGCGCTTTAGGTCTTTGTTTTATGGATGTCGTTTTCCCAAAGCCGGGATCCCTTTGGGGCGACATGCGCTAGGATACGGAGAGACAGATGCCCAGCAAGACCGAAAACCTCCTGTCGCTCCTAAACGGCCAGCCGGTCATCCCGGTGCTGAAGATCGCCAATGTCGCTGATGCCGTGCCCTTGGCCCGCGCCCTGGCACGCGGCGGCCTGCCGGCGATCGAGATCACGCTGAGGACCGCCGACGCGCTTGAGGCGATTCGGCGGGTGGCTGGTGAGGTCGAGGAAGCCATCGTTGGCGCCGGCACCATTCTCGATGTCAGGCAGTTCGAAAAGGCAGCGAGCGCAGGCTCGCGATTCATCGTCAGCCCCGGCATCACCCGCGAGCTTCTGGCGGCAGCAAGCGACAGCGCTGTTCCGCTGCTACCCGGCGCCATCACGCCCGGCGAGATCATGGCCGCACGGGAAGCCGGCTTGCGCTTTCTCAAATTCTTCCCGGCTGAGCAGTCGGGCGGCATCGCCTCACTGAAGGCCTTCGCCTCGCCGCTTGCCGATGTGAAATTCTGCCCGACCGGCGGCATCACCGGCAAGAACGCAGCCGATTATCTCAGCCTCCCCAATGTCATCTGCGTCGGCGGCTCCTGGGTGGCCCCGGACGATATGGTCAAGGCCGGCAAGTGGGACGAGATCGAAGCCCTGGCGCGTGCGGCAAGCAAGCTGGCGAAGTAAGGCCTTCGTCGCCGCATGAAAACCCGGCCGGCTTCCGTCGACCGGGTTGCGTTCCTGCTGCGAGCAGGGTCCGTCGCAGGTTTCGAGCCATCCGCGATCACTGCGATGTCACACCGGAGTGATCCGCTGATGGCAGCGGCATAGCGGCTGGTCTCGCAGCAAAAAGCCGCGCAGGTTGCCCAGCGTGGCTTTGTCGATTGGCTGATCGCTCACTTGGTCTGGAAGCGGGCGACCGAGAGGAACTTGACCGCGTTGCCTGTAAAGCGGTTGGCATCAGCCATCTGGTTGTCCTGCTGGAAGCCGGCCGTGTAGACCTCGCTCGGCGCCGTGTGCACGATGCTGTAGGCGTAGCCCGGCGCCGTCGTCGCGCTCGAGACGGTGGCGACATGCTCGCCGCTGGTCAGCGCCCAGCGGGCGGCCTGCGGTGCGGCGGCAACCACCATGGCCTTGGGGCCTGGCTTCAGGTCGCGCGCGGTGGCTCTCGATTCCTTGCGGGTGGTTTTCACGCCGGCACCGATCGCGGCGACCGGATCGGAGCCGGCCGGGCGGGCAACGACAGCCTCGCGCGGCGATGCGGCATCATTACCCGACGGATCGTTGAAGGCCGAACGCGGCTCGGACTCGGACAATGAAGCAACCTGGTATTCGCCGGCCGCGCCGACCTGGGCATTGGCCTCGTCGAGAACGGCCTTGACCGCGTCCGGCCGGGCCATCTCGGGGCGCGCCGTCGGCAGCACCGAGAACGCGTCGGTCGCGGTCTTGCTGTGCTCAGCCGTATCGGCCAACGCCATCAGCACGGTCTTGCTGGGGGACGCAGCCAGAGCGGCTGGCAGAGAAGCGTCGGGGCGCCATGTCGGCAACGGTATGTTGTTGACGGCAATCTGGGCCGGATCAGCCGAAGCCGTTGCGTCGGCCATACCGAAAGGAACGCTAGCCGGCGCATGTGCGGTCGCCACGGCCTGCTCGGTGGTGGCTGTCGCATCCGCCATCGCAAAAGGAACGTTTTCAGGCGGCTGAGCGCCGACATCGGCCTTCGGCCGCGGTGCGAAATCAGGCAACGGAATGCTGCGTGCAGGCAATGCCGCTATGATCGTCTCCGGCGTGTCCTGTTCCGGCTCGGGGGCCTGCTCCTCGGTCACCTGCGGAATCTCGGCGCGCTGCGCGTTCTCCGGCGCCACGATGGCGATGCCTGGCAGGTTGCTGGTCTTTGCTGCCTCGGCCGGCTTCAGGTTTCTCGCCTTGGGCGGAGGTGCGGCCGAAGCGGTCTCGACATCGGCGCTGTCGTCGGCCTCGTCGTCGCCGCCGCCAAAAAAGGCCGACAGGAACCCGCCTGATTTCTTGCCGCTGCCACCGGCGCTGGCCAACTCGATGGCCGGCGAGCCCGAACCCTTGCGCGCCTTGTAGGAGGCGAGCGCCTGCTCAAAGCCGGGCAGCGGCCTGCCGTCGCTCGGCACATGCAGCGTCTTGCCATTGGGGAACAGGCTGACCAGTTCCTGGCGGCTGATGCCGGGCCAATGGCGCACATTGCCGACATCCATATGGACGAACGGCGAACCGGAAGACGGATAGTAGCCGACGCCGCCGCCCTGCATCTTGAGACCGATATTGCGCAGTTTCTTCAGCGGCACGCCGGGAATGTAGAAATCCATCGCCTTGCCGAGCATGTGCTGGCTCTTCTCGGCGACGCCCCGGCTGCGGCTGCGCAGCATCGAGTTCGTCGACGGCGAGCGATAGCCGCAGACGACCTGGATATAGTCCGTGGCGCCGGCTTCCCGGTACGCTTCCCAGACCAGATCGAGCAGACGCGGATCCATCTTGGTCGGCTCGTTGCGACGCCAATCGCGCAGAATGATGTTGATCTTCCTGAGACCCTCCGGGACGTAGCGGCCGTTGCGCTTGTAGACGATCTCGGCCTTCTCGTGTGTGTGGAGGTGATAGAGCTTCAGCGAACGTGTTTCGGCGCTGGCTCCAGTCGCAGCCGCGGCAACAAAACCAAGTGCGACAATCATTGCCGCCAGCCACTTCGGCCAGACGCTCACTTGATGGTGCCGCCCGTTTGTGTGTCGTTCGATTCTGTCCAAATCAAAAGGCCCTGCAGGCTGCCGTTTGTCCCCGGATTTGTCCAAACGGATGTGTCGTGATCACATCCGAATATCGATCCTAATGGTTAATCATCGCTTATTGAAGTCGAAATGCGGTAACACCGTGGCGATATCCCGCCAAAAATTGTACACGGGGTTTCTTGGTAAACCACTGGTTTAGATCATGTTTCCGCCTTTGCGTGGAACACGATCTGTTACCGTTAGCCTTAATGCGTGAACAGCGCTGTCCATAGGCCCGCCACAATCCGCCAACGGCCGGTATGTGGCCTGTTGTGGCATTGCAGACTGGTGCCGAGCTTGCGCCTCAGGAAGCGAGCCGGTCGACCCGGCCGGTCTCGGGGTCGATGCCGTATTCCTTGAGCTTGCGATAGAGCGTCGAGCGGCCGATGCCGAGTCGGCGGGCGACTTCGCTCATCTGGCCGTTGTAGTGATCGATGGCGAGCTTGATCATCTCGAATTCGACATCGGCCAGAGCGCGTACATTGCCGCGATCGTCGAGCGCTCGCAACGTGCCGAAGCGGGGCGGCAACCTGGCCGGTGAATTGGACTCGGTTGCCGGGCTAACCTCGCCGGGCAAGGCTTCTTCTTCGTCCCCCTGCGGAGGCAAGGACGGCGACAGCGCATCGCCGTCGGTGTCGAGGTTGACGGTGCCTTCCACCTGCGCCCGGATCTGCGGGAAGTCCTCCGAGGTCAGCAAATCGCCTTCGCAGAGCACCGAGGCCCGGAAGACGGCATTTTCGAGCTGCCGGATGTTTCCGGGCCAGTCATAGGCCTGCAGCACGGCGAGCGCCGCGGCCGAAATGCCTTGCAGTCGATGACGCGGGTCGGCCGGAGCCACCTTATCCATGAAATGGGTGACCAAGTAGGGGATGTCGTCGCGGCGGTCGCGCAGCGGCGGCACGAAGATCGGATAGACGTTCAGCCGATAGAACAGATCCTCGCGGAACTTGCCGTCCTTGACCTGCTGCAGGAGGTTGCGGTGCGTTGCCGAAATCAGCCTGATGTCGACCCTGACGGTCGAGCGTCCGCCGACCGGGTCGACCTCGCCGTCCTGCACGGCGCGCAACAGCTTGACCTGCACGTCGAGCGGCAGGTCGCCGATCTCGTCGAGAAATAGCGTGCCTGAATGCGCTTCGACGAATTTTCCGGTGTGCTTGTCGGTCGCGCCGGTGAACGAGCCCTTCTCGTGGCCGAACAGGATCGATTCGACCAGATTGTCGGGAATGGCGCCGCAATTGACGGTGACGAAGGGTTTCGAGCGGCGGTCGCCGCTGCCCTGGATGGCGCGCGCCACCAACTCCTTGCCGACGCCGGACTCGCCCTCGATCAGGATCGGAATGTTGGATACCGCCGCCTTCTGGCCAAGGCGGATCACCCTGTCCATGGCCGGGCTGTGCGTGATCATGTCCTTGAAGGTCAGAAGGCCGCTGCGCCTGCGCGACGTGCGCTTGACCTCGCCCTCGACGGCCTCGACCCTGAGCGCATTGCCGATCGACGCCTGCAGTCTGTCGGGAGACGCCGGCTTGACGACGAAATCGAAGGCGCCGTGGCGCATCGCCGAGACCACGGTCTCGATGCCGCCCTGGGCGGTCTGCACGATCGTCGGGACATTTATGTCGCGCTCGCGCATCGCCTTCAGCACGCCGATGCCGTCGAGACCGGGCATGACCAGGTCGAGGATGACCACCGAAACCTCGCGGGCGCTGGGCCCGTCGAGGACATCGAGAGCAGCCGCGCCGCCATCGACGACGATGGCCGTGTAACCGAACCGTGTCACCGCCGCTTCGAGCAGCCGGCGCTGCACGGGATCGTCATCGACTATGAGTATGGAACCTGTCATGACTGGTATGACTGCCCGCCCGAGGAATTCTGCCCTGTGGACCATCTTGGCACAGGGTTCTAAATAAGGTTTCAAAAAACCCGGTGAATGAATTCCTTAGGATTTGACCGGCTTCTCGTTTCCCCCTGAATCTTGGCCACGGAAGGTGTCGGCAATGCACATGGTCTCTGGGCACATGGTTTCTGCTCGGCAGCTTGCGGCACCAGCGTCCGGTCAGGGCGCAGCCGAGCTTGGCGACCTGCCGGAATGGAATCTTGCCGACCTCTATGCCGGCATGGACGCGCCGGAACTGAAGCGCGACATCGCCAAGGCCGCCACCGATGCGATCAGCTTCGAGAGCCGCTGGAAGGGCACGCTGGCCGCCGAGGCAGAGCGCGGCGCCGCAGGCAGGCTGGGCGAGGCGCTTGTCGCCTACGAGGCACTGGAGGAACTGATCGGCCGCATCGTCTCCTATGCGGGGTTGGTCTATGCCGGCAACACTGCCGACCCGCAGCGCGCCAAGCTCTATGGCGACATCCAGGAGAAGATGACCGACGCCAGCGCGCACCTTCTGTTCTTCGCGCTCGAGCTCAACCTGATCGAAGATGCCGCCATCGAAGGCGCGCTCACCGGCGATCCGGCATTCGGCCACTACCGGCCTTGGGTGCTCGATCTGCGCAAGGACAAGCCCTACCAGCTCGAAGACCGTGTCGAGCAGCTCTTCCACGAAAAATCTATCACCGGACGCGGTGCCTGGAACCGGCTGTTCGACGAGACGATGACCGATCTTCGCTTCGACATCGACGGCGAGGAACTGACGCTGGAGCCCGCGCTGAACCGGCTGCAGGACGCCGATGGCGAGGTGCGCCGCCGGGCGTCCGAGGCACTGGCCACGACCTTCCGCAAGAATTTGCGCACCTTCACGCTGATCACCAACACGCTGGCCAAGGACAAGGAAATATCAGACCGTTGGCGCGGCTTCGAGGACATTGCCGACTCACGCCATCTCGCAAACCGCGTCGAGCGCAGCGTGGTGGATGCCCTTGCGTCCGCCGTTCGCGATGCCTATCCGCGCCTGTCGCACCGCTACTACGCGATGAAGGCGCGCTGGCTGGGCATGGAGGCGATGAACCATTGGGACCGCAACGCGCCGTTGCCGGACACGCCTCAGGCGATCATCGGCTGGAACGAGGCCAGGAACACCGTGCTGTCCGCCTATCAGCGCTTTTCGCCAGACATGGCGGAGATCGCGCGAACCTTCTTCGACCGCAACTGGATCGACGCGCCGGTGCGTCCGGGCAAGTCGCCCGGCGCCTTCGCGCATCCGACCGTGCCGTCGGCGCATCCCTACGTGCTGCTCAACTACATGGGCAAGCCGCGCGATGTGATGACGCTGGCGCACGAACTTGGCCATGGCGTGCATCAGGTACTGGCCAGCGGCCAGGGCGCGCTGATGGCCTCGACGCCGCTGACGCTGGCCGAGACAGCATCCGTCTTCGGCGAGATGCTGACCTTCCGCTCCCTGCTCGACCAGACCACGGACAGGCGCGAGCGCAAGGCCATGCTCGCCCAGAAAGTCGAGGACATGATCAACACGGTCGTGCGCCAGATCGCCTTCTATGAATTCGAGCGCAAGGTGCATGCTGAACGCAAGAACGGCGAACTGACCTCTGACAGGCTCTGCCAGTTCTGGCTCGAAGTGCAGGCCGAAAGCCTGGGTCCGGCGATCAAGCTGCGCGAAGGCTACGAGGTGTTCTGGACCTACATCCCGCACTTCATCCATTCGCCCTTCTATGTCTATGCCTATGCCTTCGGCGACTGCCTGGTGAACTCGCTCTATGCCGTCTATCAGAACGCCGAGCGCGGCTTTCAGGACAAGTATTTCGAAATGCTCCGCGCCGGCGGCACCAAGCATCATTCGGAGCTTCTGGCGCCCTTCGGCCTTGACGCCACCGACCCCGCCTTCTGGCAGATCGGGCTTGGCGTCATCAGCGGCCTGATCGACGAATTGGAAGTGCTCGACACTTGAAATGCGTCCCGCAGGCGTCGCCGAACAGTTTAGCCCGAATGCATGTTGGTATCGCTGTGTTCTTGCTCTAAATATCTGTTCTTGAAGTACTCTCCACCGAAGTTTTTCAGATAGCTTTCTACAAGCTCTATGATAGCCTTCGCTCCAAGCTCAGCCGGAGCGCATGCGGATCGGCGAGGAAATATCTCAGCCGGCCGTAGCGCTCAGGCGAACGCGACGATGGCCGTTGGCCATGGCAAGCAAGGCCGATTGCCGACAGCTCGAACCGAAGCCGGCTGTTCTGCGAACCGCGGAACCACCATCGAGTAGTCCTTCGCCGAAGGTCATGACCCCACGGCAGACGGATCTGACTGGAGAGAGACAATGGGCACTTTTTTCTACATGCTCCTGGCATTCCTGGTAGGCGTGCTTGTGGGCTGGTTCCTGTGGGGCCGCCTGCGCGGTGAGTTGGACAGCTTGCGTGGCGACGTCGACCGCACCCGTAGCGAGCGCGACAGACTGCGCGCCGACAGCGACCGGCTGACCGGTGAACTCGATGCATGCGGCAAGACTCGCGCCGACCTTGAGCGCCGGCTGCGCGACGCGCAGGCGACGCCCGCTGCCAGTGCCACGACAAACGCCGCCCCCTCGGCCCCGATGTCGCAACCTTCGACGGCCAAATCCGCGCCCACAAAGCCGGCGCCTGCCAAGCCGGTGGCCGCAAAGGCAGCCCCTGCAAAGGCGGTGGCTGCGAAATCGGCGGCGCCAAAGCCGGCAGCGTCGAAACCTGCGGTCAAGCCCGCGGCGAGCAAGCCGGCAGCCGCGACCTCGGCGGCCAAGAGTTCGACCGCACCAAAGGCAGCCCCGACCAGGAAAGCCGCACTGGCACCTGCCAAGCTGGCATCCGACAAGCCTGACAATCTGCGTCGGCTGATCGGCATTGGGCCGGTTAACGAGAAGCTGCTCAAGGCGCAAGGCGTCACCAGCTTCGCCCAGATCGCCGGCTGGACAGCCGCCGATATCAAGCGGATCGAGGACGTGATGAATTTCGACGGCCGCATCGCACGCGAGCGCTGGATCGAGCAAGCGAAGCTGCTCGCTGACGGCAACGAGAAGGAATTCGCCAAGCAGTTTCCAACTGCTGGAACCGCCAGCAACACCTGATTGTCAGGCAATAGCTGAAGATTGCAAACGGCGGCGCCAATCCTGCGCCGCCGTTTGCTTTTGGCCCCTGGGTTGGCCCGGAGCCGACCCGAAGGTCGGCTCAAAGGTCGGCCCAAGGGTCGGCCCAAGGTCGGCTTTGAGTGGCAGCGTGCCGTTCCCTCGATTGCGCGCGAGCGGCCCCCCATATAGAGCGATCGACGGCTTCATTGACCGCAGCATCCGGTGCCCATGTCCCTGCCCGCCGCAATTTTCCGCAACGATGAAAACGCGCGCCAGCTCGTTTTCGACCGGCCGGCCGATTTCATCGTGGCGCATGAGGCAAAGGATTTCCTGCCGGCGCTGGAAGCAGCGCAAGCCGCGCACGACGCCGGCAAATGGCTTGCCGGCTATTTCTCCTACGAGGCGGGTTATTTGCTCGAACCGAAGCTCGTTCCCTTGCTGCCGGACGGGCGCCGAACTCCGCTCGTGTGCCTTGGAGTTTTCGATGCGCCAGTCGAAGAGGCGGTGCCGCCGCGCAATACCGTGGCGACCAATGGCCCGATCTTCGATGCCCGCGCGACCTGGTCGCCCGAGGATTACGAGAAGCGGTTCTCACGGCTGCACCAGCACATCAGGCAGGGCGATTGCTACCAGGGCAATTTGACCTTTCCGGTGCATGCGCAGTGGTCAGGCGACCCGCTGGCCGCCTTCGATGCGCTGACCGACCGCCAGCCGGTAAAGTATGGTGCGCTCGTCGCGCTCGGTGAACCCATCGTGCTGTCGCGCTCGCCGGAACTCTTTTTCGAAATCGACGCCAGGGGCATGATCGAAACGCATCCGATGAAGGGCACGGCGCCGCGCGGCGCGACCAGGGCCGAGGACGAACGGCAGAAGATCTTCCTGCGCAACGACGAAAAGAACCAGGCCGAAAACCGCATGATCGTCGATCTCCTGCGCAACGATATCTCGCTGATCAGCGAGGTCGGCACGCTGGATGTGCCGGCGCTGTTCCGCATCGAAACCTATCCGACGGTCCACCAGATGGTGAGCGACGTCAGGGCCAAACTGCTGCCGGGCCTCTCCATCCGCCAGATCTTCGCGGCGCTGTTTCCTTGCGGCTCGATCACCGGCGCGCCAAAGATCCGCGCCATGGAAATCCTGCACGATCTGGAAGGTACGCCGCGCGATGTCTATTGCGGCGCCATCGGCTGGATCGCGCCCGGCGGCACGATGCGCTTTTCCGTGGCGATCCGTACCATCTCACTCTTTTCCGGTGGCGAGGCCGTCTACAATGTCGGTGGCGGCGTCGTCTTCGATTCGACGGCGCAGGAGGAGTATCAGGAGTGTCTGCTGAAAGCGCGCTTCGCGACGGGAACACCGCCAATCTCCAGCTGATCGAGACCATGCGCTGGGAACCCGGTTCGGGCTTCCTGCGCTTCGATCGCCATCTCGCCCGCCTCTATGGTTCGGCGGCGGAACTCGGCTTCCGCTATGATCCGGGCAAGGTCGGCGAGGCATTGAGCAGCGCGGTCAGCGGATCCCGCATTGCCATGCGCACCCGCCTCGTCCTGTCGCAAGACGGCGAGGTGACGGCCTCGGCACAGCGCTTTGAACCCCTCGCCGCCGACAAGGTCTGGCTGCTGCGGCTGGCGCGAACGAGGCTCGATTCGCACGATACGCTGCTGCGCCACAAGACCAACCGGCGGCAGCTCTACACGCATGCCCGCGCCGAATATCTTATCACCCAGGCGGACGAGGTGATCCTGGCTAACGAGCGCAGCGAAATCTGTGAAGGCACCATCACCAACGTCTTCGCCGATTTCGGCGACGGAGCATTGGCGACGCCCCGGCTCGACTGCGGCCTGCTGCCTGGCGTACTGCGCGCGGAGCTTCTGGACGAAGGCCGCGCCCATGAAGCGATCTACAGCTTGGACGATCTGAAGACCGCCAGGGCGCTGTTCGTCGGCAACTCGCTGCGCGGACTGATTCCGGCCAAACTTACCTGAGAGAAGCCCAAACAATGTTTGTCGTCTCGCTGAACTACAAGGTGCCGCTGACCGAAATCGACCGCTTGCAGGCGGCGCATGTGGAATGGCTGAACGCCTGCTATGCGGACGGCATCTTCGTTGCCTCCGGGCCGAAGAAGCCGAGGACCGGCGGCATCATCATCGCACGATGTCCGCGCGAGGTGGTCGACGCCAGGCTGGCCGCCGACCCTTTCGCCAAGGCAGGCGCGGCCGACTATGATGTCACCGAATTCCTGGCGAGGATAACCGCCGCCGGCCTCGATCATTTCAAGGAAGCATGAGCTTGGCCGAGGTGCTGCCCGCCCACACGCCTTATGATGGTTCATCGAAACTCTTCACCATCGGGCTGAAGCCGCTCGATCCGGCGGACTGGATCGAGGTCGACGATCATCTGCTGCCTTATCTCGCCGAGAAGCGCCGGCTCTACGCGGAACTCCCCGAGCGCGTTTTTGTCGAGGAGGACGGCACGCGGGACGCCCAGCAGGAAGTGCTCGAATTGCTCCGCGCGTATCTGCCCGGGAGATTTCCCGGTATCTATCACCCCACCGATACGGGCATCGAGGCTGCTGATGCCGCGAACCATCCCGCCATTCCTTCCGGTCTGGGCGATGCGCCGCTGGTCACGGCTTCGCTGCTGGTCCAGGAAGACCTGATCCTGATGCGCCGCAGCGACAGCGGCTGGCGGCTTGTCGCAGGCTCGCTGTGCTTTCCCTCTTCCTGGTCGCTTCTCGAAAAGTTCGGCAAGCCGCTGCAGGACATCCACGCCCCGGTGCCGGGTTTCGGCCCGGGCACGCGTCCGGCCGAGCTGATCAACCGCATGTTCGACGGTCTGCAGGGCCAAGCCGTCGAGCGCTACAACTGGTCGATCCAGTCGGGCGACGCGCTCTACCATCCGCTCTCCGACCTGCAGCGCATCGACCGCGCCACGAACCGGCCCTCGCGTTTTCCCGACGGCGACATCGACGCCCATGCCTTCATCCGTGTCGAGCGTCAGACATTGCGAAGACTGCCTGTTACACGCGATATCCTGTTCACCATCCGCATCCATCTCGACCCGCTCGCCGTCCTCGCCCGGCACCCGGATCGGGCGATGCTCGCGGTGTCTTTCGCCGCCCAGCTCGAAGCGCTCGATCTCGCCCAGCTCGACTACAAGGGCCTGACCGCAGACCGTGACCGGCTGATCTCAGTCCTTAACCACATGGCCAATGACGGCTAGCCGCTGGTTGGCGCTTTTCGCTGGTTTGTGACAATGATCTGTGATGTAGCGCATGGCCGCCGGGCAAAGATGCCCGGTTTTGTGTGCGTGTTCCCAGTTTCCTGGGCTTTGAAGGAGTGTTCGATAAAATGGCGACCGAAAACTGGCCCGTTTACGGTGAAATCACCGGCCCTGTCGTGATGATCGGCTTTGGTTCGATCGGCCGGGGAACGTTGCCGATGATCGAGCGCCATTTCCAGTTCGACAAATCGCGCATGACCGTCGTCGACCCGCGCGACACCGACCGCAAGCTGCTCGACGATCGCGGCATCGCCTTCGTCCAGGAAGCGGTAACCGAGAAGAACTACAAGAAGCTCTTGACGCCGCTTCTAACCAATGGCGGCGGTAAGGGCTTTTGCATCAACCTGTCGGTCGATACCGGCTCGGTGGACCTGATGCGGCTCTGCCGCAAGCTCGGAGTGCTCTACATCGACACCGTCGTCGAGCCATGGCTCGGTTTCTATTTCGATGCCGAGGCCGACAACGCTAGCCGCACCAACTATGCGCTACGCGAGGCGATGATCCAGGAAAAGCACGACAAGCCCGGCGGTGCGACGGCGATCTCCACCTGCGGCGCCAATCCCGGCATGGTCTCGTGGTTCGTCAAGCAGGCGCTGGTCAATCTCGCCACCGATCTTGGCCTCGAGTTTTCAGAGCCTGCGCAGGACGACCGCGAGGGCTGGGCCAAGCTGATGAAGAAGGCCGGCGTCAAGGGCATCCACATCGCCGAGCGCGACACCCAGCGCGCCAAGAAGCCAAAGCCGATGAATGTGTTCTGGAACACCTGGTCGGTCGAGGGCTTCATCTCCGAAGGCCTGCAGCCTGCGGAGCTCGGCTGGGGCACGCATGAGAAGTGGATGCCGAAGAACGCCAAGAAGCACAAGCATGGCTCCAAGGCCGCGATCTACCTGGAGCAGCCCGGCGCCAACACGCGCGTGCGCTCATGGTGCCCGACGCCCGGCGCGCAGTACGGTTTCCTGGTCACCCACAACGAGGCGATCTCGATCGCCGATTTCTTCACCGTACGCGGCAAGAAGGGCAAGGTGCACTACCGCCCGACCTGCCACTACGCCTACCATCCCTGCAATGACGCGGTGCTGTCGCTACACGAGATGTTCGGCGCCGCCGGCACGGCCCAGCCTGTGCACCACGTGCTCGACGAGAACGAACTGGTCGACGGCGTCGACGAGCTCGGCGTGCTGCTCTACGGCCACGACAAGAATGCCTACTGGTACGGCTCGCATCTTTCGCTCGCCGAGGCGCGCAAGTTGGCACCCTACCAGAACGCCACCGGCATGCAGGTCACCTCGGCGGTTCTCGCCGGCATGGTATGGGCATTGGAAAACCCGGAGGCCGGCATCGTCGAGGCCGACGAGATGGACTACAGGCGCTGCCTGGAAGTGCAGTCCCAGTATCTCGGGCCGGTCGAGGGCCACTACACCGACTGGACGCCGCTCGATAACCGCCCCGGCCTGTTCCCGGAAGACCTCGACCGGAACGACCCGTGGCAGTTCCGCAACATCCTCGTCCGATAGCGCCCTGCTCGGAATACTCCATTGCCTTGCAATCGCCCGGAAATCGGGCGATTGAAGGGATGCGGACGAGAGCGACGCGTGCCCGTTTGAAGGCACGATGTACGCTCTGGAAACTTGGATGCGCGCATCGTGCTTTCCGAAAATCGATTCCGATTTTTCGGCCGATGCGAGAGGAGAGGATTTTCACATGACTTTTGCGCGCAAAGTTCTTTCTATGAGTTTGGCGGGGGCCATTGTGGCGATGCTTGCTGCTTGTGCCACCAGTGGCCCCGACGGACCGCCGATGGCGGCGTCGCCGAAAGGCGTTGAAGGCTCCTGGATCGATGCCAAGGGCACCGGCCTGTCGACCTTCACCGGCGGCACCTTCACAACCGTCGCCACCGACACAGGCCAGAAGCTTGCCGATGGCAGCTACACGATGACCGGTGCCACTTCGGTACAGATCAACGGCACCTCGCTAATCCGCCAGACGCCAGTCAGCTTCAACTGTCTGATGGTTTCGACAAGCCAGCTCAACTGCACCAGCTCCAGCGGCCAGAATTTCGTGCTGACACGACGCGTCTGAACCTGCTGGCATTCGCTGACCACGGACGGCGGCCGATTGGCCGCCGTCCTTTTTACGCCGGCAAAGTTCCCGGATTTCCGCTTGCGTCATCCGGGACGCGATGGGAACATGGCCAAAGCGCCGACTGTTATGTTCCAGTCAAGCAAGAGCGTTAAAGGCGTCTGATCAGCTTTCCGGGAGACGAAGATGAAGAAGCTTGCTGCCGTTGCCGCCCTGTCCGCCTCAGCACTCGGCCTGTCGGCCGGCGCATCCTTTGCCGACTACACTTTGAACATCTTGCACATCAACGACTGGCACAGCCGCATCGAAGGCAACAACAAATACGAGTCGACCTGCTCGGCCGACGAAGAGACCAAGGGCGAGTGCATCGGCGGCGCGGGCCGGCTGATCACCGCGATCGCCCAGGAACGCAAGAAGCTGGATGGTCAGAACGTGCTGCTGCTCAGCGCCGGCGACAATTTCCAGGGCTCGCTTTTCTACACGACCTACAAGGGCAAGGTCGAAGGCGAGTTCCTCAACCAGATGAAGTTCGACGCCATGGCGCTCGGCAACCATGAATTCGACGACGGCGAAGCGGCCCTGGCGCCGTTCCTCGACATGATCGGATTTCCGGTGCTGGGTGCCAATGTGAAGGCCAATGCGCAATCCAAGCTCGGCGATCGCGTCAAGCCGTCGATCGTCGTCGAGGTCGGAGGCCAGAAGATCGGCATCATCGGCGCGATCACCAACGACACGCCGGAGCTCGCGTCCCCCGGTCCCAACGTCGCCATCGAGGACGACGTCAAGTCGATCACTGCCGAGGTCGAGAAGCTGAAGGGCGAAGGCGTCAACAAGATCATCGCCGTGACCCATATCGGCTACAAGCGCGAGCGCGATGTCATTGCAAAAATCCCGGGCATCGACGTCGTCGTCGGCGGCCACAGCCATTCGCTGCTGTCGAACACCGACCCCAAGGCTGAAGGCCCCTACCCGACGATGGTCGACAACCCGGACGGCTACAAGGTGCCGGTCGTGCAGGCGGCGTCTTATTCGAAATATCTCGGCGAGTTCAAGGTGGTGTTCGACGACAATGGCGTCGTCAAATCGGCCAGCGGCGACCCCATCTATCTCGACAAGTCGATCACGCCCGATCCGGCCGTGCTCGCCCGCATCAAGGAGCTAGGCGCGCCGATCGAGGCGCTGAAGAACAAGGAAGTGGCCGAGACGACCGACGTGATCGACGGCAGCCGCGAGAGCTGCCGCACGCGCGAGTGCGCGATGGGCAACCTCGTCTCCGACGCCATCCTGGATCGGGTCAAGGGACAGGGCGTCGAGATCGTCATCTCCAATGGCGGCGGCCTGCGCGCATCGATCGACAAGGGCACCGTGACCATGGGCGAGGTGCTGACCGTGCTGCCGTTCCAGAACACGCTGGCAACCTTCCAGATTTCCGGCAAGGACCTGGTGGCCGGTCTCGAGAACGGCCTCAGCCAGGTCGAGGACGGCGCCGGGCGCTTCCCGCAGGTCGCCGGCCTGAAATACACCTTCGACAGATCCGCCGCACCCAATGCCGGCCGCGTCAAATCGGTGGAGGTCATGGAAGGCGGCGCCTGGACGCCACTCAATCCGGACAAGGACTATCTGGTCGCCACCAACAATTATGTCCGCCAGGGCGGCGACGGCTACAAGGTCTTCGCTGACAAGGCGAAGAACGCCTACGATTACGGTCCAGGCCTCGAACAGGTGGTTGCCGACTATCTCGGCGCCCACCGGCCGTACACGCCGAAGCTCGACGGTCGCATCACCGAGATCGCGGCGACCGTCGCGGCGGCACCCGCGACCGAACCAGCCAAGCCTGCGGAAGCGGCCCCGGCAATGCCTGAACTTCCGGCCAACTCGGGTGATATCGCCAACACACCGCCAGCCGTATCGACAGAGACAGCGCCAGCCGCGCCTGCCGCACCGGCCGAGCCAGCAAAACCGGCTGAAGCAGCACCGGCTCCTGCCCCGGCGGCACCGGCCGAACCGGCAAAGCCCGCCGAGGCCGCACCGGCCGAAAACAGCCATGTCATCGTTGCCGGCGATACCTACTGGGATCTGGCGGTGAAGGCCTATGGCGACGGCACCAGGTGGAAAGTCATTTCGGGCGCCAACAAGGGCTACGAGCCGCGCCGTCTTCCGGTCGGCGCAACGCTGACCATCCCGCCGAAATAGCATCGCTTCGATGCCTGAAAGACACCGCCCGCCCGAGAAACCGGGCGGGCGTCCTGTTTTCAGGCTAAGGTGCGGCCAGACGCTGCATTGAAAGCGCCCACAAGATGGTTAGGTTCGCGTCTCCCGGAGAACCCCTATGACGCTATCCACCCCTGTCGATCGCAAGGCCGCGAAGGCACTTGGCCCGTTGCCCGCCGGACATCCGCCGGTCAAGGCTGGCAAGATCGGCATCATGCTGGTCAATCTTGGCACGCCTGATGGCACCGATTTCAAGTCGATGTGGCGCTATCTCCGAGAATTCCTGTCCGACCCGCGCGTCATCGAACTCAACAGGGCGATCTGGTATCCGATCCTCTATGGCCTGGTGCTCACCAGGCGGCCGAAAACGTCGGGCGCCAACTATGCCCGGATCTGGAACCGGGAGAAGAACGAGTCGCCGCTGCGCACCTACACCCGCGCCCAGGGCGAGAAGCTGGCCGAAGCGCTGCGCGACCTGCCCGATGTCGTCGTCGATTGGGCGATGCGCTATGGCAATCCTTCGACCGAAAGCGTTGCCCAGCGTCTGGTCGACCAAGGCTGCGACCGCATTCTTTCATTCCCGCTTTATCCGCAATATTCGGCGACGACCACGGCAACCGCCAACGATCAGCTGTTTCGCGCCTTGATGAAGATGCGCCGCGCACCGGCCATCCGCAGCGTACCGCCTTACTATGACGAACCGGTCTACATCGAAGCGCTGGCGCGCTCGATCGAACAGCATCTGGCGACGCTTGATTTCGAGCCGGAGGTGGTCATCACCTCCTATCATGGCATCCCGAAGCCCTATTTCGAGAAGGGTGATCCCTATTATTGCCATTGCCAAAAGACGACGCGATTGTTGCGTGAACGGCTCGGCTGGGATGACAAGAAACTGATCATCACCTTCCAGTCGCGCTTCGGCGCGCAGGAATGGCTGCAGCCCTATACCGACAAGACGGTAGAGAAACTCGGCAAGGACGGCGTGAAATCGATCGCCATCGTCAATCCCGGCTTTTCCGTCGACTGCATCGAGACGCTAGACGAGATCGGCCGCGAGGCGGCCGAGACCTTCCATCATGCCGGCGGCAAGAACTTCGCCCATATCCCGTGCCTCAACGACAGCGCCGAGGGCATGGCAGTGGTCGAGGCGATGGTGCGGCGCGAACTGTCCGGCTGGGTCTAAAGCAATTCCAGAAAAAGTGTGAAACGGCTTTCCGTCCGGAATTGCTTCAAACAAGAATTAGAGCGGCTCGCCGCTTCCGTGAAGCGGTGAGCCGCTCTGAACCGGAACAACACGAACTCCGGAGCGTTAAGGCGCGCCCTCCGGAGAGTTCGATGCCCCGCAAGCTCGACCTGAGAACCGGCCGGCCCGTCTGGTCCGCCTATCGCGCGCCTGCGGTGCCGACGGACAGCCTGATCCACGACGACAAGACAGATGTGCTGATCGTCGGCATGGGCATCAGCGGAGCCATGATGGCGGAGACCCTGACGGCGCAGGGCCATGCGGTGATCTGCATCGACCGGCGCGGTCCGCTGAAAGGCTCGACGTCCGCGACCACTGCGCTGGTGCAATTCGAGCTCGATCAGCCGCTTTCGACGCTTTCAAAGATAATCGGCAGTGCCTCGGCGAACCAAGTCTGGCGACGCTCGCGGCTCGCCATTTCCAATCTTGCTGCCCGCATCGCCGAACTCGGCATCAATTGTAGTCTGAGCCGCACGCCGTCGCTCTACCTGGCCGGCACCTTGCTCAGCCCATCGCAGCTGCGTGACGAGGCCGACGCGCGGCGGCAAGCCGGTATCGGCGCGGCCTATCTCACACCAGCGCCGCTGGCGGAGAAGTTCGGCATCGATCGCAACAGCGCCGTCCTCAGCCATGGCAATATAGCGCTCAACCCGCGCAAGCTGACGGCCGGGCTGCTGCTCAAGGCCCTAGAGCGCAGGCAGGTCTCTACGCCCCCGCCGAAGCGACGGCGATCGTCGACAAAGCCGACGCGGTAGTGGTCGCAACCAGGGACGGCCCGGCCGTCACCGCGCAACATGTCGTGCTTGCCACCGGCTACGAACTGGTCGATATCGTGCCGGCGACTGCCCACCAGATCCGCTCGACCTGGGCGATCGCGACACGACCGCAACCGCGAAAGATCTGGCGGCAGGCAGCCTTCATCTGGGAGGCGTCGGACCCCTACCTCTATATGCGCGCGACAGCCGACGGCCGGGTCATCTGCGGCGGCGAGGACGAGGATTTTGTCGACGAGGCGCGGCGCGACGAGCTGATCGGCGACAAGAGCGCACGCATTGCCGAAAAGCTTGGCCGGATATTTCCGCATCTCGACAACAGGCCTGAATTCGCCTGGACTGGTTCTTTCGGCACCACGACCACCGGCCTGCCCTATATCGGCGCCATTCCCAGCCACCCTCGTATCCATGCCGTGATGGGCTACAGCGGCAATGGCATTACCTTCTCGCAGATCGCTTCCGAGATTGTCTCGGCTTCGATCAACGGGCTGGACGACATGGATGCAAGGCTGTTTTCTTTCAACCGTAAGTCGCAATCCGACAAACAATGCATCATCACCTGATTGTAACGCATCTGAAATACACTTAAGCCTTTGGTGAAGTCGGCTGCGCGAGAATGGCTTGTGCGGCCTTCGTCTGGGGGAGAGCCAAATGGATTTCAGTGGTTTCGATATTGCGGTTGGTGCACTTGCCCTTCTGGTATTGGTGCTTCTGATCAAAGGCATAAGGACGATCCCGCAAGGCTACAATTATACGGTGGAGCGCTTTGGCCGCTACACCAAGACACTGAGCCCGGGCCTCAATTTCATTTTCCCGTTCGTCGACCGCATCGGCGCCAAGATGAACATGATGGAGCAGGTGCTTGACGTTCCAAGCCAGGAAATCATCACCCGCGATAACGCCATCGTCGGTGTCGATGGCATCGCCTTCTACCAGATCCTCAATGCGGCTCAGGCCGCCTACCAGGTTGCGGGTCTGCAGAACGCCATCCTCAACCTGACAATGACCAACATCCGCACCGTCATGGGTTCGATGGATCTGGACGAGCTTTTGTCGAATCGCGACGCCATCAACGAGCGGCTGCTGCGCGTCGTCGATGAAGCAGCGCATCCGTGGGGCATCAAGATCACGCGCGTCGAGATCAAGGACATCAACCCGCCGGCCAACCTCATCGAATCGATGGGCCGGCAGATGACGGCGGAACGCAACAAGCGCGCGCAGATCCTCGCAGCCGAAGGCCTCAAACAATCGCAGATCCTCGAAGCCGAAGGCCGCAAGGAAGCCGCCTTCCGCGACGCCGAGGCACGCGAGCGTTCGGCTGAGGCGGAAGCCCGCGCCACGCAGGTGGTATCGGAAGCAATTTCCAAGGGCGACGTACAGGCGCTGAATTACTTCGTTGCCCAGAAATACACCGAGGCATTGGGTAAGATCGGCACCGCCACCAACAGCAAGATCGTGCTGATGCCGTTCGAGGCGTCGTCGCTGATCGGCTCGCTCGGTGGCATTGGCGAGATTGCCAAGGAAGTCTTCCGCAGCGAAGGCACGACCGGCGCGCAAAGACAGGCCGCACGCCCGCCAGTCGTGCGCCCAAGCGACAACTGAGATCGTCGGAGCATGACCCCGAAAAGTGGAAATCGATTTTCGGAAAATGTCATGCTCAAACAAGAAGAAACACACCCATGATCGACCGCATCATTTTCGAACTTGGCCCGTGGAACTGGATGGTTCTCGGCTTCGCCCTGCTGGTGATGGAAATCATCGCGCCCGGTATCTTCATGCTGTGGATCGGCATCGCCGCCCTGATCATCGGCGCCGTGTCGCTACTGATCTGGGACACCGGTTTCTGGACCTGGCAGGTTCAGGTCCTCGCCTTCCTGGCGCTGTCGCTGGTCTCGGCCTATATCGGCAAGAAGCTGGTCGGCAGTCGCAATGACCCGACCGACCAGCCGCTGCTCAACCGCCGCGGCGCGCAAATGGTCGGCCGTATGGCGACACTTGCCGAACCGATCCGGGATGGACGTGGCCGCATCAAGCTGGGCGACACGCTGTGGCGTGTCTCCGGTCCGGATCTGCCGGCCGGCACGCAAGTGCGCGTGACGGGTGCGGCCGACACCGATCTGGAACTGACAGTGGAGCCCGTCTGAACGTTCAGGCCGCGCCGATCCGCAAGAGATCGTGCAGGTGGATGAGGCCGACTGGTCTCCGGCCCTCCACCACCATCAGGCTGGTGATGGCTGAATTGTTGATCGTCTGCAGCGCCGTTGCCACCAATGTATCCGGCGCCGCCGTCTTCGGTCCTTTCGTCATCACCTGATCCACCGTCATTGCCAGCAGATTGCTGCCTATATGACGGCGGATGTCGCCATCTGTGATGATGCCGACCAGCGCACCGTCGGCGTCGGTGATCGCCACGCAACCAAATCCTTTGCGCGACAGTTCCAGGATAGCGTCCTGCATGCCGGTGCCCGTGACCACCAGCGGCAGCCTGTCGCCGACATGCATGATCTCGCGGATCTGCGTCAGGTTGGCGCCGAGCTGGCCGCCTGGGTGAAAGGTACGGAAATGGTCCGGCGTGAAGCCGCGTGCTTCGAGGAGAGCAATCGCCAGCGCGTCACCCATTACGAGTTGCAGCAGTGTCGATGTCGTCGGTGCCAGGCCATGCGGGCAGGCCTCTGGCGCGCGCGGCAAAAGCAGCACCACATCCGCCGCCCGCGCCAGCGCTGATGTCTCTCCGGCGGTTATGGCGATAAGCGGAATGGAAAAGCGCCTGGAATAGGCGACGATGCCCATCAATTCCTTGCTCTCGCCCGACCACGACATGGCGATGATGGCGTCGTCCCTGGCGATCATGCCGAGATCGCCGTGATTGGCTTCGGCGGGATGGACAAAGAAAGCCGGCGTGCCGGTCGAGGCCAGCGTCGCCGCGATCTTCGAACCGATATGGCCGCTTTTGCCGACGCCAGTGACGATGAGACGGCCTTCAATCCCGGAGATCATGTCGACGGCTTGGCAGAAAGGCCCGGCCAATCCGCTCTCGAGGGCCTCGGCAAGGGCTGCGACACCAGCTTGTTCTGTCGCCACCGTCCTCAGCGCCGAAGCGATCGACGCTTGCCTGTCCAAAGGCTTGTTGTCAGGAGATCCCGCATGCATGGCTGATGCGATTAGCGCTTTGCCGGAGCGCTGTCCAACGGAAATGGCCGCAGGCATGTCGTCCGAATGTTTGCGGCGGTTTGCGATAGCGACAGGCATGGAGACAAAAGGCTTACACGGGCCGTATAAACCCCTTGGGAAATCAGCGCTTCAGGCGGCCGGCGGCCCGCCTCCTCAACCCTCCGTTAACCATCCCCATTTACGGTTCGGTAAGTATGGCGCGCGTGCGCCGCGCAAGCAGTGGTGGCGATGTCCAGGGTCCAGCCGGAAAAATCGACAGGACGAAAGGGCAAGGCGGCCTGCGCGTTGCTGCTGGCGACCAGCATGTTTGCCCTGCTGCGCCCAACGGCGCTCCATGCCCAGGAAACGGAACTGCGCGGCGAGGTTTCGGAATCGGCGATCCTGTCCGACCAGCAGCGCAAGGCGAGGCAGCTAGCCCAAGCAGCGCAGGGTCAGGCGCCGACCAACGCCGCGCAGGACGACGCGTCGGCCCGCACCTATCTGCCGGCCAGCGCCGGCGCTGTGCCTGACGACACCGATGCCGCCGATGCAACCGCGGACGGCAGTATTTTCGGTCCGCCGGAGGCCACCGGCGACACCCCTGCCGGCATTCAAGCGCCGCCGAAGCCTCGCCGTCGCTCGTCGACCGCCGGGCAGAATGCGGCTGACCAGACCAAGGACAAGGCTGCGGACAAGTCTAGAAAGAAAAAAAAGTCGACGGCAACAGCCACCGACATCACTGCTTCCACGACCGCCTCCACGACGGACGCCAGCGACAGCGCTGACACCCCCGATGAGGAGACGGCCAACCGTCGCGCCCTCACCATCGACAGCGCCGACAAGCAGAAGCTCGACCCAGGCGCAAAACGCACGGATGCCATCGAAGGCCAGAAAAAGAAGCCGGAGGATGACCCGTTCGCCGCCACCGGCGTCAAATGGGGCTCCTTCGTCATCCGGCCGACGATCGAACAGGGCCTGACCGCCACGTCGAACGGCGATTCGAGCAATGCCGGCAAGTCGGCACTGCTGTCCGAGACGGCGCTGCGCTTTTCCGCCGCCTCCGACTGGCGCGAGAACTCCGCCACGATCGACGGCTATGGCCTGTTCCGCGAGACCGTCTCGGGTTACCCCGTTCACAACGAGCAAGGGCGCATCGAAGGCCAGCTCAATGTCGACCTCGATAATGAACTGCGCGCCATTGCCAAGCTCGGCTACGAGGCCGTACCGGAATCGGCATCCTCGCCTGACGCCATCGCGGGCGTCAGCAAGCAGCCGCTGCGGCAGACCGTCAACGGCAGCCTCGCCGTCGAAAAACACATCGGCAAGATGCAGTACACATTGACCGGTGCGGTCTCGCACGACTTCTACGGCGACGCCAAGCTTTCGAACGGCACCTCGCTGTCCCAGAAGGATCGAGACTCCACGCTCTACACCGCGACCTTGCGCACCGGCTACGAGATCTCCCCCGCCCTCACCCCTTTCACCGAAATCGAGGTCGGCCGTCGGGCCTATGATCAACGCATCGACAATGAAGGCTTCGAGCGCTCGTCGACGCGGCTAGGCGCCCGCGCCGGCCTTGCGCTCGACATGGGTGAGAAATTGTCGGGTGAATTCTCGGCCGGCTGGCTCAGGGAAGCGATCGATGACAAAGACCTGGATGCGATTTCGGGTGCCACCGTCAACGCCGACCTCAAATGGTCGCCCGAACGCGGCACCACGATCGGCCTGACCGGGCGGACCACCGTCGAGCCCACGACCACAGCCAATGAAAGTGGCGATATCCTTTATTCCGGCCGCCTGACCGCCGAACGCCAGATTCGCGCCAACCTCACCGGAAATGCGGCTTTGGGCCTGGACTGGCGTGACTATGTCGGCATCGACGGCCACGACAGGATCTGGAGCGCCGAGGCGGGCCTGACCTGGTGGCTGAACCGCTATGCCGGCCTAACGACAAGGGTGAGGACCGAACAGCTGACCAGCAATTTACCGGGCCGCGACTACACCGCCAACAGCATCTTCCTCGGTGTAAAAGTGCAGAGATAGGAAAGCCAGCCAGGCGCAGTCTGGCAAGCGACAAGTCCCCAGCTTGACTGCCTCAAGCGACGCCGAGCCGCTCCGATGGTCTTATCTCATCGAGAAGCGTGCGGATCACGCCGGCCATGTTCCCGTTCATGTCGCTGCGCCACAATGCGAAGGCGACATTGGCCTCGACAAAACCTTCCGGCGACCCGCAATCGAACGTGCGGCCCTGATAATGGTAGCCATAAAAGGCTTGCTGCTTTTCCAACTTCAGCATCGCGTCGGTGAGTTGGATCTCGTTGCCGGCGCCCTTTTCCTGGCCTTCGAGGATATTGAAGATCTCGGGCTGCAGGATGTAGCGGCCGTTGATGTAGAGATTGGACGGCGCGGTGCCGGTCTTCGGCTTTTCTACCATCTCGGTGATGCGGAAGCCGTGATGCGTGTCCTCGCCCCGGCCGACGATGCCGTATTTGTGGGCTTCGGCGGGATCGCATTCCTGCACGGCGATGATGTTGTTGCCGGTTTCCTCGTAGAGCTCGACCATTGCCTTCATGCAGCTCTTCTCCGACTGCATGATCATGTCGGGCAACAAAAGCGCGAACGGCTCGTCGCCGACGAGCTCGCGGGCGCACCAGACGGCGTGGCCGAGCCCCATCGGCACCTGCTGGCGGGTGAAGCTGGTCTGCCCCGGCGCCGGTTGCAGCCGTTGCAGGCGGGCGAGCTGGTCGTCCTTGCCGCGCTGGGCCAGCGTGTCATAGAGCTCGAACTGAATGTCGAAATGGTCCTCGATGACGGCCTTGTTGCGGCCGGTGACGAAGATGAAATGCTCGATGCCTGCCTCGCGCGCTTCATCCACCACATATTGGATGACTGGTCGGTCGACGACGGTCAGCATTTCCTTGGGAACGGCCTTGGTGGCCGGGAGAAACCGCGTGCCGAGACCGGCGACCGGGAACACTGCCTTGCGAACTCTCTTCATGCAGTCAATTATCCGCTTGATGGCTAGCTCCGCAATCCCCGCTGCAAGACATTTTCACGCCGGAATTGAGGATTACTGGGCGACAGGGCTGGAGCGATCGTCGGAAAGCTTCGAGACGTCTTTTCGTTCCCGGCGGCGCCTATGGTAAACTAATTCCTAACCTGGTTCGGCGATGAATGGTCTTTCCTGAGACAGAGAAGGAGGAAAAGATGTCCGTTCGCAATGCCGCAAAACGTTTTACCAGCGTCATAACGGCAGCCAGCCTCTCGCTCGCCCTGCTGATGCCTGGCCCCGCTTTCGCCGATGCCGGCTTCCGGCAATGGGTTGCCGGCTTCCGCGCCACCGCCGTGCAGAGCGGCGTTTCCGGCGCCCTCTACGACCAGGCCTTCAGGGACATCCGGGATATTGACCCGGTGGTTCTGGAAAAGGCGCGCACGCAGCCTGAATTCACCGCCCCTGCCTGGGACTATTTCGACAACCGCGTCCATGACCAGTCGGTCTCGGTCGGCCAGCAGATGGCCAGGAAATGGAAGCCGTGGCTGGACGGGATCGAGTCAAGGTTCGGCGTCGACCGCCACATCGTGCTGGCCATCTGGTCGATGGAATCGAACTATGGCGAAATCCTCAAGCGCGACGACATCATGCGCAACGTGGTCCGCTCGCTGGCGACCTTGGCCTATGCCGATCCGAAGCGCGCGAAATTCGCCCGCACCCAGCTGATCGCCGCGCTGAAGATCCTGCAGACCGGCGATATCGACGAAAGCCATCTGAGCGGATCGTGGGCCGGCGCCATGGGCCACACCCAGTTCATCCCGACCAGCTATCTGCACTATGCCGTCGACATGGACGGCAACGGCAAGCGCGACATCTGGAATTCGATACCCGATGCGCTGGCGACCGCCGCCAACCTGTTGGAGAAGAATGGCTGGCAGGCCGGCAAGACCTGGGGCTATGAGGTTGTCCTGCCCGCCGGCAAGCTTCCCGGCGGCTCCAAGACGCTGTCGCAATGGCAGGCTCTCGGCGTGGTCAGGGCCAACGGCAAGCCGTTCAAGAACGGCTCCGACAAGGCAACGCTGAAAGTGCCGGACGGCCGCAGCGGGCCGGCTTTCCTGATGATCAAGAATTTCTCCGTCATCAAAGCCTACAACAACGCCGACAAATATGCGCTTGCCGTCGGTCTTCTTGCTGACGAGATCGCCGGCTCCAGCGGTCTCGTGCAGGACTGGAAGCGGCCTTTCACCAAGCTCACCTTCGAGGAAAGGCAAGAGCTGCAGAAGCGGCTTTCCCAGCACGGCCTCTACGACGGCAAGTTCGATGGCAAGATCGGCGACGGCTCGAAGTCAGCCATCATGGCCTTCCAGGCCAGCGCCGGCTTGACCCAGGATGGCTATCCGAGCATGGAAGTGCTGAAGTGGCTCCGGCAGAAATAGAGCCGCATGCAGTGCCGCGCGGCCCTTCGGGCGCGCAAAGGACGCTGTAGCAATCTGCCAAGGGATGGAGGAAACGATTGGCTTCGGCTGCGCGCATCGCAGGGCTTGTTCGTCGCATGCCGGTGCTCATTCTGGCCGTAATCGTGCTCGCCGTCGGTGTGGCCGGCGTCTTTCACGCACCTGCAATGGCGCAGGAGCAGCAAGACCGCGGCTGGTCGTTGCGCGACCTTCTGTTCCCGCGCCGCAGCGAGCGATTCGAGCCGCCGCAGGATATCCAGAAGGCAAGGCCCAGGCCGATGGTGAAAAAACCTCGCGCGCCCCGCCCGCCCGCGGAACCGGAAACCCCTGTGGTCGAAAAGGCGCCGGACGCCCGCGCCGTCCTGGTGGTCGGTGACTTCATGGCGGCCGGTCTCGCTGAAGGCCTCGACACCGCCTTTGCCGAGAATGCCGGCGTCAGGATCGTCGTGCGCAGCAATGGTTCGTCCGGCTTCGTGCGCGACGACTTCTACAACTGGCCCGAACAGATCAAGTCGTTGATCGAGACCGAAAAACCCGCCGCCGTGATCGTCATGCTTGGCTCCAACGACCGCCAACAGATGAAAATCGGCGACATTCGCGAACTGCCGCGGTCCGAAAACTGGACTAAGGAATACGAGCGTCGCGCCGACGCGTTCGGCAAAGCCATTACGGAGGCCAAGGTGCCTTTCCTTTGGGTCGGCATGCCGGCCTTTCGGGTACAGAAGATGACCTCCGACATGCTTGCCTTCAACGACATCTACCGTCAGGCGGCCGAAAGCCATGGCGGCGAATTCGTCGATATCTGGGACGGCTTCGTCGATGAGAACGGTGCCTTCGTCACCAGCGGCCCCGACATCAACGGCCAGCCGGTGCGACTGCGTGCCGATGACGGCATCAACGTTTCGAAGGCAGGCAAGCGCAAGCTCGCCTTCTATACCGAAAAGCCGCTGTTGAAGATCCTCGGACTGACCGCGCCGGGGAGCGCGGTCACGGCATCTGCCCCCGCAGGCGCTCCCGTGGAGGCGCCGGCGCCGGCCGCGGCCCCCATTGTCATCGACCGAACCGCACCGATGCTGCTCAGCGATCCGGCACTCGATGGCGGCACCGAGCTGCTTGGCGCGGCACCGCTAGCGAAGGCCAATCCGGACCTGCCGGGTGAAAAGCTAATAATCGAGGGCAAGGCACCAAACGCCTCGCCCGGCCGCGCCGACGATTTCTCCTGGCCGCCGAAGGCTACCACCGCGACCGACACCACGACCGCGATCAGTCGTTAGTATCGCAGAGCGGCTCTGAGGCCGTTTGGCTCAGCGCGGCAGAACGCTCGACCCCATTAGCGCCCCGTCGATCGATCGTGCCGCCTGTCGGCCCTCGCGGATCGCCCAGACGACCAATGACTGGCCGCGGCGCACGTCGCCGGCCGCATAGAGCCTGTCGACGCTGGTCCTGTAGTCACGGTCGTTGGCCTCGACATTCCTGGAGCGGCGGTTGTCGGTGACGATCTTCATCTTACCGTCCAGCTCCGTCGCCACGCCGACCTTCGCCGGTCCGGCAAAACCGATAGCGATGAAGGCGAGATCGGCGCGTATGACGAATTCGCTGCCGGGGATCGGCTTGCGCTTCTCGTCGACCTCGCAGCACTTGACGCCGGTCAACTGGCCTTCCTCGCCGATGAATTCGAGTGTCGCCACCTGGAATTCACGCTCCGCGCCTTCCGCTTGCGAGGACGAGGTGCGCATCTTGGTCGCCCAGTAGGGCCAGACAGAAAGCTTGTCTTCCTTCTCCGGCGGTTGCGGACGGATGTCGAGCTGGGTGACGCGCACCGCGCCCTGGCGGAAAGCGGTGCCGACGCAGTCGGACGCGGTATCGCCGCCGCCGACAACGACGACATGCTGACCGCCGGCGATGATCGGATGCGACGGCCACGCCACAGACTGGATCGGCTCGCCGCCGACACGCCTGTTCTGCTGCACCAGATAGGGCATCGCATCATGCACGCCGCCGAGATCGTCGCCGGGAATACCGGCCGCACGCGGCGTTTCCGACCCGCCGCAATAGAGCACGGCATCATGTTCGGCGAGCAACTCGGCAACCGGCTTGTCGACGCCGACATTGACGCCGCAATGGAAGGTGACGCCCTCGCCCTGCATCTGCTCGATGCGCCGGTCGATATAGTGCTTCTCGATCTTGAAGTCGGGAATGCCGTAACGCATCAGCCCGCCGGGTCGGCTCTCGCGCTCATAGACATGGACGTCGTGGCCGGCGCGGCCGAGCTGCTGGGCAGCCGCCATGCCGGCCGGTCCGGAGCCAATGACGGCGACACGTTTGCCGGTCTTCTTCTCCGGCGGATAAGGCCTGATGTGGTCGGTTTCATAGGCCTTGTCGGCGATCGCCTGCTCGACCGTCTTGATGGCGACGGGGATGTCCTCGAGGTTCAGCGTGCACGCTTCCTCGCAGGGCGCGGGGCAGATGCGGCCGGTGAACTCCGGGAAATTGTTGGTCGAATGCAGGTTGCGGATCGCGTTGTCCCAGTCTCCATTATAGACGAGGTCGTTCCAGTCGGGGATCTGGTTGTGGATCGGACAGCCGGTCGGCCCATGGCAGAACGGAATGCCGCAATCCATGCAGCGCGCGGCCTGTTTCTCGACCTCCTTGTCCGACATCGGCAGCGTGAATTCACGGAAATGCCGGATGCGGTCGGAGGCCGGCTGGTACTTGTGTACCTGCCGGTCTATTTCAAGAAAGCCTGTTACCTTGCCCATAGTCCAGTTCCTGCTGTCCAGATGGTGCGGTTTTCGCCGCACCCGTTAACCTCTTGAGGCAGCCGTGGCAACCTTTCGCACGAGGTCAAACTGTCGATGAAGATAGGCCGGGAGACCTGAGCCTCCCGGCAATCCCAAGTCTATTCCGCCGCAACGCCCATGCGCATGCGTTCCATCTCGATCAACGCGCGGCGGTATTCGACCGGCATGATCTTGCGGAATTTCGGCCGGAATGTCGTCCAGTCGTCGAGGATCTCGCGACCGCGCACCGAACCAGTGTAGTGCACATGGTTCGAGATCAGCTGATAGAGCCGCTCCTCGTCATGGCTGGTCATGTCGCCTGACACGTCGACGCGTCCCTTGTGGTCGAGGTCGCCGCCGTGATGCAGCAGCCTTTCCATCAAATCGTCTTCTTCCGGAACCGGTTCCAGCTCGACCATCGCCATGTTGCAGCGCTCGGCGAAATCGCCCGCCTCGTCGAGCACATAGGCGACGCCGCCCGACATGCCTGCGGCGAAGTTGCGGCCGGTCTGGCCGATGACGACGACGATGCCGCCGGTCATGTACTCGCAGCCATGATCGCCGACGCCTTCGACGACGGCAGCCACGCCCGAATTGCGCACCGCGAAACGCTCGCCGGCGACACCGGCGAAATAGGCCTCGCCCTCGGTCGCGCCATAGAGCACCGTATTGCCGACGATGATGGAGTCAGCCGCGACGATCTTGGCCTCTTCTGGCGGCCGGATGACGAGGCGTCCGCCCGACAGGCCCTTGCCGACATAGTCGTTGCCTGCGCCGACAAGCTCGAACGAGATGCCGCGCGCCAGGAAGGCGCCGAAGGACTGGCCGGCGGTGCCGGTCAGCTTCACCGAAATCGTGTCCTCGCGCAGGCCCTTGTGCTTGAAACGCTTGGCCACTTCGCCCGACAGCATGGCGCCGGTCGAGCGGTCGACATTTCGGATGTCGACCTCGATCTTGACCGGCTGCTTGCTTTCGAGCGCCGGCTTGGCCAGTTCGATCAGCCTGCGGTCGAGCACGTCGTCGATCGGATGCTTTTGCCGCTCGGTCCAGTGCACCGCTTCATGCGGCGCATCCGGCTTGAAGAACATCTTCGAGAAATCGAGCCCGCGTGCCTTCCAGTGGACGATCAGGTCGCGCTTTTCCAGAAGGTCGGTGTCGCCGATGATCTGGTCGATATGGGTGTAGCCCATCTCGGCGAGCAGACCGCGGACCTCTTCCGCAACGTAGAAGAAGAAGTTGATGACGTGTTCCGGCGTGCCCTTGAAGCGCTTGCGCAGCACCGGATCCTGCGTAGCGACGCCGACCGGGCAGGTGTTGAGATGGCACTTGCGCATCATGATGCAGCCAGCCGCGATCAGTGGCGCGGTCGAGAAGCCGAACTCGTCGGCGCCGAGCAGCGCGCCGACGATGACGTCGCGCCCGGTGCGCAAGCCGCCGTCGACCTGCAGCGCAACGCGTGACCGCAAGCCGTTCAAAACCAGCGTCTGGTGCGTCTCGGCGAGACCCATTTCCCACGGGCTGCCGGCATGCTTGAGCGAGGTCAGCGGCGAGGCGCCGGTACCGCCATCATAGCCCGAGATGGTGATGTGGTCGGCGCGCGCCTTGGCGACGCCCGCCGCCACCGTGCCGACGCCGACTTCCGACACCAGTTTGACCGAAACGTCGGCCGCTGGATTGACGTTCTTCAGGTCGTAGATCAGCTGCGCCAGATCCTCGATCGAATAGATGTCGTGATGCGGCGGCGGCGAGATCAGGCCGACGCCCGGCGTCGAATGCCTGACCTTGGCGATGGTGGCATCGACCTTGTGGCCGGGCAGTTGGCCGCCCTCGCCGGGCTTGGCGCCCTGCGCCACCTTGATTTGCATCATGTCGGAATTGACGAGATATTCGGCCGTGACGCCAAAACGACCCGAGGCGACCTGCTTGATCGCCGAGCGTTCGGGATTCTTGCCGCCGCCAGGCAACGGCAGATAGCGGTCGGCCTCCTCGCCGCCCTCGCCGGTGTTCGACTTGCCACCGATCTGATTCATGGCACGCGCCAGCGTCGTGTGCGCTTCGCGCGAGATCGAGCCGAACGACATCGCCCCGGTCGAGAAGCGCTTGACGATGTCGGCCGCCGGCATGACGTCGTCGAGCGCGACCTTCTTGCGGCCGGTTTCCTCGGCCAGCTTGATCCTGAACAGGCCGCGAATGGCCTGTGCGCGGGCCGTCTCGCTGTCGATCTGGGCGGAATAGTCCTTGAACGTCTCCCACGATCCCTGGCGCACGGCGTGCTGCAATGTGGCGACCGCGTCGGGCGACCACATATGCGCCTCGCCGCGCATGCGGAACATGTATTCGCCGCCGACCTCGAGGCTGTTGCGCAGCACCGGGTCGTTGCCGAAACCGTCATTGTGGCGGCTGAGCGTCTCGGTCGCGATCTCGTCCAGTCCGACACCTTCGATCAGCGTGGCGGTGCCGGTGAAATATCGCTGCACGAAATCGGTCTTCAGCCCGACGGCGTCGAATATCTGGGCGCCGCAATAGGACTGGTAGGTCGAAATGCCCATCTTGGACATCACCTTGAGAATGCCCTTGCCGATCGACTTGATGTAGCGCGAGACGACTTCGTAGGCGTCCACTTCCTTCGGCAGCTCGCCACGCTTGTGCATGTCGAGCAGCGTGTCGAAGGCGAGGTACGGGTTGATCGCCTCGGCGCCATAACCGGCAAGGCAGCAGAAATGATGCACCTCGCGCGGCTCGCCGGATTCGACGACGAGGCCGACCGAGGTGCGCAACCCCTTGCGGATCAGGTGATGATGGACCGCGGCCGTCGCCAAAAGCGCCGGGATGGCGATGCGGTCCGGCCCGACCTGGCGGTCGGACAGGATGATGATGTTGTAGCCGCCGGCGACCGCCGCCTCCGCCCGCTCGCACAGGCGGTCGATGGCGCCTTGCATGCCTGCCGCCCCTTCGGCGGAGCCATAGGTGATGTCGATCGTCTTGGTGTCGAAGCGGTCCTCGGTGTGGCCGATGGAGCGGATCTTTTCGAGATCGCCATTGGTCAGGATCGGCTGGCGCACTTCGAGCCGCTTGCGGCGCGAATTGCCGACCAGGTCGAAGATATTCGGCCGCGGCCCGATGAAGGACACCAGGCTCATCACCAGTTCCTCGCGGATCGGATCGATCGGCGGGTTTGTGACCTGGGCGAAGTTCTGCTTGAAATAGGTGTAGAGCAGCTTCGACTTGTCCGACATCGCCGAGATCGGCGTGTCGGTGCCCATCGAGCCCACCGCTTCCTGGCCCGTCGTCGCCATTGGCGACATCAACAGCTTGGTATCTTCCTGGCTGTAGCCGAACGCCTGCTGGCGATCGAGCAGGCTGACGTCCTTGCGCAGTTCGCGCGGCTCGACCGGCTTCAGATCTTCCAGGATGAGCTGCGTGTTGGCGAGCCAGGTCTTGTAGGGATGCTTGGCCGCGATTTCCGACTTGAGCTCCTCGTCGGAGACGATACGCCCCTTCTCCAGGTCGATCAGAAGCATGCGGCCGGGTTGCAGACGCCATTTCTTGACGATCTTCTCCTCCGGCACCGGCAGCACGCCGGCTTCCGAGGCCATGATGACGCGGTCGTCGTCGGTGACGATGTAGCGCGCCGGGCGCAATCCGTTGCGGTCGAGCGTAGCGCCAATCTGGCGGCCGTCAGTGAAGACGACCGCCGCCGGTCCGTCCCACGGCTCCATAAGGGCCGCATGGTATTCGTAGAAGGCCTTGCGGTCGGCATCCATCAGCTTGTTGCCGGCCCAGGCTTCCGGGATCAGCATCATCATGGCGTGGCTGAGGCTATACCCGCCCTGGAACAGGAACTCGAGCGCATTGTCGAAGCAGGCGGTGTCGGACTGACCGTCATAGGAGATCGGCCAAAGCTTCGAGATGTTGTTGCCGAACAGTTCGGAATCGACCGAAGCCTGCCGCGCTGCCATCCAGTTGTTGTTGCCGCGCACGGTGTTGATCTCGCCATTGTGGGCGACCATGCGATAGGGATGCGCCAGCTTCCACGACGGAAACGTATTGGTCGAGAAGCGCTGGTGGACGAGGATCAGCGCGGTCTCGAAGCGCGGATCCTTGAGGTCCTTGTAATAGGCACCGACCTGATAAGCCAGGAACATGCCCTTGTAGACGATGGTGCGCGCCGACAGCGACACGCAATAGGCGCCGATGTCCTTGTTGTCGTTCTCGGCATAGATGCGGCCGGATATGACCTTGCGCAGCAGATAGAGCCTGGCCTCATACTCCTCGTCATCGGTAATGTCTGGCGTGCGGCCGATGAATATCTGCCGATGGAATGGCTCCGACGCCACGATATCAGCCGCCTTCGACAGTGACGAATTGTCGACGGGCACGTCACGGAAACCGATGAGCGGAAGCCCCTCGGATTGCGCCGATTCGGCAATGATGTCCTCGACATGGGCGCGAAGTGCCGCGTCCTGCGGCATGAACCAGTGGCCGACGCCGTATTGGCCCGCCGGTGGCAGGTCGATGCCCTGGGCCGCCATTTCCTCGCGGAAGAAACGATCGGGAAGCTGCACCAGCACGCCGGCGCCGTCGCCGACCAAGGGATCCGAGCCGACGGCGCCGCGATGCGTCAGGTTTTCGAGCACGGCAAGTCCGTCCTTGACGATCTGATGCGACTTCACGCTCTTCATGTTGACGATGAAGCCGACGCCGCAGGCGTCATGCTCGTTACGCGGGTCGTAGAGACCTCGGGCGGAAAAGCCGTTGACGGTGCGACCGTTGTTGGATCGGCCGAGATTGGTCAGGGGCGTATTTTTGACGGTTGCCGCTTTCGTCTGCGCGGCCTGGCCGTTCGTCGCAGATTGCGTCATGTCCGTCATCTCCTGTCCTCCGTTCCCAGCCCCTCGGGCGCTGGTTTGCCTCGGCAAGCGCTTGGCTCACCCTGATCCTTGCGGCACGTCTTGCGAAATCCTTACCGGACCAGGCGGCTTTCCGCATGGTTCGTATTCGTACAGGCCAAATCGGGGCCGTCCACCTGTCGCTCGCAGCAACAGCCGGAGAGGCCCAAATGATACGCCAATCCAGCTCGTTTTGTGCGACAAAATAAGACAGCACTACTGTCCTAAATTTTTATGACAGAAATCCCGGACGCATACAAGACCGATTCACAAAAAACTTGGGCCTCTTGCGACAGAAAATTACGTGAAGCCGGGGAGAAACGTAAGGTTCAGTCGCCAATCTCTCTTCTGTCGGCTGGCTGGCTTTACCGATTTTTCGGCGCCCGGCCCCCTTGCGATCAGCATGCGAAACCGGTCAACTTCAGGCTGACTTCCCCAAAACCCGATTTCCCTAGACATAGGCAGATGCATGTTCTTCGCTTCCGACAATTGGGCAGGCGCCCATCCCAATATCGTTGCTGGCCTGTCGGCCAATGCGGGGGGCTATTCCACCGCCTATGGCGACGGTGCGCTCGACCAAGCCGTCTATCAGCGCTTCAATGAGATCTTCGAACGAGAGGTCGCGGTGTTCTTCGTCGCAACCGGCACTGCCGCCAACTCTCTGGCGCTGACCGCCTATAACAAGCCTGGCGGCATCTCCTTCGCCCACCGCGAATCGCATGTCATCGAGGACGAATGCGGCGCGCCGTCATATTTTTCCGGCGGTTCGCGCCTGCATGAGATCGACGGCGCGCTTGGCAAGGTCGACCCGCACAATCTGGAACGGACCATCGGCCGTTTTGCGCCCGAAATCGTCCATTGGGGACGGCCGATGGCTGTTTCGATCACCCAGTCGACCGAGGTCGGCACCGTCTACGGGCTGCATGAAATCGAGACGATCTCGGCGATCGCCAAACAACATTCGGTGCCCCTGCACATGGACGGCGCCCGCTTTGCCAACGCGCTGGTCGCGCTCGACACCACGCCTGCCGAGATGACGTGGAAACGCGGCGTCGACATCCTCTCCTTCGGCGGCACCAAGAACGGCTGCTGGTGCGCCGAGGCAATCGTGTTGTTCGATCTTGATCGCGCCAAGGAATTGGCCTTCCTGCGTAAACGCGCCGCCCAGCTGTTTTCGAAATCGCGCTTCGTCGCCGCGCAGTTCGAGGCCTATTTCAAGGACGGATTGTGGCTGGACACCGCCCGCCACGCCAACGCCATGGCGGCGCGCCTTGCCGCGGCGATCGAGGATTCGGCCATGGCCAAGCTGGCATGGTTGCCGCAGGCAAATGAGGTGTTCGCAGTGATCAAGAAAGCCGAGGCCGAAAGGCTGCAGGCAGCCGGCGCTGCCTTCTACGACTGGCACAGGCCACATGGCTTTGACGGCCACATCAGTGAGGACGAGCTGCTCTATCGCTTCGTCACCAGCTTCGCGACGACCGCGGAAGACGTCGACCGGTTTGGCCTCATGCTCGCCTGATAGGTTTCTCCCGAAAGAGCTCGGAGCCCGTTTCGAATTGGCCTGGGCCGTGATAGGCAGACATAATGGTTGGCAAGGGATCGGGTTTCGGGAGACCGCTACGCCGTGCGCTACACTGGACAGTGCGGCTACGGGCAGTGCTGGTCACGATATTTCTCGTTTCCAGCTTGCAAGGGGCTTGGCCCCAGAGCTGCTCCGTCACGGCCGTCAGCGGGTCGTACGGCGCCGTCGATATCCTAAGTGGTGCCGTCGACGACACGACTGCGACCTTCTCGATCAGCTGCTCGGGCGTGATCTTCTCGACCGTGCGCCTGTGCGTCGAACTTTCGCCCGGCCAGACCAACACGGCCGGCAATCGCCGGCTGGCGTCGGGCACCCAACGATTGGTGCATGAGCTCTACAGCGACGCGGCGCGAACGACGATCTGGGGATCCTGGGGCCTGGCCACAACGGCCTATGCCCTCCATCCCATCGGAACGACCTACGATCTCAACATGGGCTTCTCCGGTAGCGCCAATGCCACGCTGACGGTTTATGGCAGGGTGGCCGCGAACCAGACCACCGCCGGACCCGGATCATACATCTGGACCATGACCTCCGCGCCGGCGATTGGCTACGACTACGTGACGGCAACGGCGTGCCCGACAGGCAGCCGACAAGCCGTCTCAAGCGGCTCCACCTGGACCGCGACAATCAACGCGAACTGCAACGTCTCGGCCACCAACGTGAATTTTGGCTCCGTCGGGGTACTGGCGTCGAATGTCGATTCGACAGGTTCGGTCACCGTCCGCTGCACCAATTCGACGCCTTACTCTATCGGACTCAGTGCGGGAACGGGTTCCGGAGCTACAATCGCCGCCAGGAAGATGACGAGCGGCACCAAGCTCGTCAGCTATTCGCTTTACCGCGACAGCGGCATGGCTACGGTTTGGGGGAACACGATCGGCACCGACACCGCCAGCGGCACCGGCACCGGGTTGGACCAGCCCTACACCGTATATGCCGAGGCGCCCGCACAGACGACCCCCGCGCCAGGAACTTACACCGACACGGTCGTCGTCACCGTCACCTACTGACATCCGGCGACCGCCGGCATCAACGGCAGGAAATCTCGACGACCACTTGCGCGTTTGTCTTCGGCGTATAGTTGAACGCAGCACTGCACGTACCGCTGGCGGTTTCGGCCACGACAGTGTTCTTGCGCGCCAGCCCCTCGACATAGGCACGCCCGTCATAGCCGATGACGAAGTCCTGCTTGCCGTTGATCGTGCCGTGCGACCCCGCCATGAGCGGCTGTCCGTCCGGGCCTGACAGGACCAGGACTGCGGCGTCCACATTCGTGCGAATCCGGAAATCGGCCCGTACACCGGCCCGGTCGGCCGGCGCGATGACATCCTGCGTTGTGGACACATCGGCATCGATCGGCAGGTTGGTGGTATCGATGGCGATTCTGTTTTTCTGATAGGAGCGCAGGCCCGGCACCAGCAGCCGGCCCTTGCCATCCGTAACCCCCACCGGTCGATTCTCGTACAACACGCCGACATCGGGCACGCCTGTTTCGACGACGGCGAAACTGTCGTCGATGCGGTCCGTCAGGAAGACGCCGGATCCCATCGTTGCGATTGCCCCGTCGAACTGGGCTGTCGCCGTGGTGCCCGAGATTGAACGGCCGACGGCTGCATCAGCACGGCCATGGGAAGAGCGATAGGCAACCGCTGCGGAGCCCTCCGCGGATCCGCCCTGGCTAAAGCTGGTCCGCCAGCCAACGCTGCCCGGTTCCTCGCCGAGCGGCTTACTCACGTCGGCAATCATGTCGAGCCCGTCCTTGCCGGCGGAGACAGCCGTCGATGCCATGGCGTCGCCGCCGATCGGCATCGACAGTCCGGCGAAGAGACCGGCGCTCCTTCGCCCGCCAAGCTCGGCGAAGGCCGTGGCGTTGAGGTAGCCGAAAGGCAGCGTGCGCGAATAGGACGCGGTGACGACCCTTGAGCTCTCGCCGTCGGCCGATGTCAGGTCGATGTAGCTTGCGCTGACGCTGCCGCTGTCGAAGGACAGTGGCGTTCCGACGGAAATGCTGTTCACTCTCTTCGGCGGCCTGGATCTGGCCACCGCGTCCGTAGCTTCCGGATCGAACGAGGATGTATTGAAGAACGCGCGACTGGGCGCTTCACTGTCCTGAAGCCGGTCGGTCACCGAGGCGAGATCGTCATAGGAGCCGAGCGTCAGCTGCGAACTGGCATTGACGCTGAGGGTCCCGATCCTGATCTCGTAGGAGGCATAGGCCTGCAGCCCATTGCCGGCCCGGCCATGGCTGCCGGCCAGCGCGAACGAGGCGACGCCAAGCGAGCCGGTTCGCATCGCCATGCCCATACCGCCATTGACCAGATCCTTGCCGGCCTCCGCATGGCTCTCCAGCGTCAACCAGTCGTAGATGCCTTTTCTCAGGCTTGCCGACACGACGGGCTGATTGACGGCGTAGGCATCCGACGTCGTCGCATACCCGAGCCTTGGCAGGCCTGCCTCCAGCGAAAAGTCGAAGAGGCCTGGCCTCAGCAAGCTGGGTGAGGCGTAGAACGGTACGCTCGTGCGCGTTTCATGGCCGGCAGCATCGCGCAGCACGACAAGTGCCTGCCCGCCGCCCGTGGTGACGGGAATGTCGGTGATCTGGAATGGCCCGGTGTCGACTGGGTGTGAATAGGTTTTCAAGTCGTTGACGTAGACGTCGACTGTCGACGGCACCGCCGCGCTGCCGCTCACCGAGGCAAGCGGCTGCGTGATCAGGTCGGCGCGAAGCCCGAAATTGCGGCGCACCTGAAGCCCGCCGACGCGGATCGGCCTGGTCCAGGCGAAACCGCCGGAGATGACATCGCCAGCCTGATAGGTCACCAGCTTCGCCGGGTCGGAATAAGTATAGGCGGTGTCGAGCCTCAGCGCATCGGTGCGTCCGTTGTCCGTCAGCCGCATTATCGCCGACTGACTAAACGTGCCGACCGGCGAAAAGGCCCTGGCGTCGAGGGTTGCGGACACCCCGCTGAAGGAGAAGCCGCTCGCGTCGGGCTCCTGTCGTGACGCCGCGAACAGATTGTAGTTGAGGACGCCGCCAAACCCCGCGTGCACGTCAGGCGCTGCATCGCGATCGGGCGCCGCGTCATAGGATATCGTCCCGCGCAGGCCGTTACCGACGGTCAGGAAAATACGTTGCTGCGCCACCTCGTAGCGGTAAGTCAGTCCCTGGACACTGTCGAGCATGATGGGTGTGGCGGTGGATCGATCCTTGCCCAGATCCAGCCCCAATGCCCGCAGCTCATCAGGCGTGGCGCCGATATGCTGCCCGTCAGTAGAAATGAATGCCGCGATCTGATTGGTTGGAGCGTCGTTGATGAAGACTTCGAGTTGAAGCTGCTGGACCGCTCCGGCTGCCTGATTGGACTGCGTCAGTGCAGCGATCAGGATCGACATGGCCAGCAAGCAAGCCGGATTCACGGCGCGGCGACAACCGGCGCTGTGGCCTCGATGGCACCATCATTTCCCTGACCGGCGATCGAGATCGATCCCTTCGCGGCGAATTTGCGCCCGCCAGCCGGCGCCGTCCATCGCATGGTCGACTGACCGAGCGCATAGCCGACGAGCCCTCCCCCTAACGAGATCTTGTGTCCGCCCGCGTCGCGCAGCGAGAGTGCGGAGACACGCAGGCGTGTACCGCCTTTGTTGTGGGCCGACACGATCAGCCTGCCGTCCTGCTTCGATACGGTCCAGTCCACGGCCGGCGGCGTTCTTTCCGGCGAACTGAAGAACACCGGGATCGAGTGGCGAACCAACAATCTAACCGTACCGGTCTTGGCCCGACTGGCGTCCGGAAGCTCGTCGACAAGGAGGCGATAGGCCTCCTCAGAGGCAATCGGCCGCTTGGCCACGCGCACGATGCGAACGACATAGTCGGCGCCCGGCTGAAGCGTAGCGCCCGGAGGTGAGGCGACCACATCTTGCGTGGGCAGCAGGCTCTCCTGGCCATCAGCTTGCAACCAGCGAAAAACACGAATCTGCACGTTGCTTGGCGTCTGCCCGTCATTGCGCAGCATGATCGTCGACGCCGAGCCGGGAGCGACGACATCGACGAGAGCAGGCTGCACTTGAAGCGATTCCGCGTGCGCCACCGCACCGCGGAACAACAATGCTCCCATCAAAGCCAAAGTCAGCCTTGCCAAATTCATTTGCAACCCCCAGGTGTCGACCGTCGATGCGGCCGACCTAGTAAGTGACGGTGACCGTCACCGTATCTGTGTAAAGGGCTGGCGCAGGCGTCGATTGCGCTGGCACGCGTCCATACACGGTAAAGCTTTGTGAAGATCCGGTACCCGTCGAAGAGACCGTATTGCTTCCTATTGTGTTTCCCCAGACGGTCGTTCTGCCGCTGTCGCTGTAAAGAGAATAGGTGACAGTGGCGGCGCCATTGGTCATCTTGCGCGCGGCAACCGTCGCGCCCGATCCAGTGCCGGCGTCCAAACCAATATTATAGGGGGTCGTATTCGTGCATTGAACCTGAACCGTCGATGTCTGGTCGACATTGGCTGCAATGATGCCCGATGAGCCGAAGTTCAGCGTCGATGCGCTGCCAATGGTGCAGGATGCGGTGATTGTCATCTGCACGGTCATGTTTAATGTCGTCGTCGTCGCGCGTGCCTCGGCGCCGAGAAGCGCCAGGATCGCCAGGCACGCTGCCGTTTTTCTTCGCCACATTCGTCGAGAGTCCTTTTTCGATGGTTCCGGAAAGAAGGTGAAACGGGCGTTGGAGGCTCCGGGGCCTGTGGACTGGCCGAGCTAAATATGTTCGAACTTGGTTAAAAAGGGATTACTTATTTAGATAACGCTAAAGTAGCAATTGCGCTCGTTTCCCGCGAAATCCTTTGGTCGCCCCATCCAGCGAGCGCGATCACCCTCAAGTCAACGACTACGCAGTTCCGGCCTCTCGTCGAGCGAACTGATATAAAAAAAGGCGACGCCTTTCGGCGCCGCCTTTGCCTTGGGAGGCTGCAGGTTTAATTGGCGGTCTTGGCCTCGATCTGCTTGGCCTTGGCCGGAGCCGAGGTGATCGCGATCTTGCGGGGCTTCAGTTCCTCGGGAATGTTGCGCTTGAGGTCGACGAAGAGCAGGCCGTTCTTCAGCGCGGCGCCGACGACTTCGACGTGATCGGCAAGCTGGAAGCGGCGCTCGAAAGCCCTCGAGGCGATACCGCGATAGAGCAGTTCGGACCCTTCGCCGGTGCCCTCGTCCTTGCGCTCACCCTTCACGGTCAACACATTCCGATGGGCTTCGATCGAGATTTCCTCGTCCGAGAAGCCGGCAACCGCCATCGAGATACGATAGGAATCCTCGCCGGTGCGCTCGATGTTATAGGGTGGATACGTCTGCGCGCCATCCGGCTGCGCAAGCGAATCGAGCATGGTGAAGAGACGGTCGAAACCGACGGTCGAACGATAAAGCGGGGAAAAATCAACGTGACGCATGAGGTGTTCTCCTGTTGAGCAACATGGTTTGCGTTTGGCCGGTGCGAAACCCTTGAGCGGCATTTCGGCTGGACCAGCGACCCCGACATTGGCGGCCGCATCAGACATTTGGGGAGCACTCGAATGCATTTCAAGATTACATCCGGCGGCAAAAAACCGTGTGGCTGATGCCTTGATGAACGGCAGATGAACCGGCGCTTCGGCGCGCGTTCAGACAGCCGGCGCTAAAGTGCATTCCAGGATCAAGGATTGGCGGCGCCGATTGCACAACAGGCACCGCAACGAGGCCGACCGGGTGCCAACGTCCCTTCCTCCCGGATCGACAGAGGCCGGAAGCACGCTTTCAAGCGGCTTCCGGCCTTCCCCATTGCAGCCTCCGTTGCCGTGAATTGCTTTGCTTTTGGCGCATGGGCGTCTATCACCTTGGCAGAGCCGGCCGGCACAGGCAGGCATGCGAGACGCCAAGCACGAAGCGCCGAATGACGGATCTTTTCAACGACAACCCGCTTTTTCACGAAATTGAGGGCAATCCGCGGCCGGAAAACGCCTCTGCCGGCTTCTTCACCACGCGCGACGGCAAGAAGATCCGCTACGGCCTGTTCGGCGCGGTCGCCCGCCCGATCAAGGGTACCGTGGTCCTGCTGTCTGGCCGCAACGAGTGCATCGAGAAATATTTCGAAACAATCCGCAACCTCGCCGATCGCGGCTTTGGCGTCGCCACCCTCGACTGGCGCGGCCAGGGCGATTCCGACCGGCTGATCCGCGATCGCCAGCGCGGCTATGTCAAGCGCTTCCGCGACTATACCGCGGACCTCGAACAGTTTTTCGAGGAGATCGTGCTGCCCGATTGCCGAGGGCCGTACTACATCCTGGCGCATTCGGCAGGGGCGTTGATCACGTTGCTTGCCGCACGGTCGATGATGAACCGCGTGCGGCGCATGGTGCTGATCGCGCCATTCCTGACGCTGCCCGACCTGCCGGTCTCGATATCGACGGTTCGCCGCGTCTGTTCGTTATTCTGCGCTGTCGGCCTCGGCCGGCTCTATGCCGCTTGGGGCCCGCGGCCGAAGGTGACGGCTCCGTTCGAGACCAACAAGCTGACGAGCGACCCGGTGCGCTATCGGCGCAACACGCGGATCTACGAAGAGTACCCGCAACTGGCACTTGGTGGACCCACGATCCGTTGGCTGCGGGCAGCCGCGAAAGCCTCTGAAGCCGTCAGCGACCCCGACTTCATGGCTCGGATCCAGATTCCACTGCTGATAATCGCAGCCGGCGCCGACCAGGTCGTCTCGACCAAGGCCGTGGAAGCCTACGCCAGGCGTCTGCGGCTCGGTTCGCTGCTGATGATCGACGGTTCCCGTCACGAAATCCTGCAGGAAGCCGACATCTACCGTGAGCAGTTGCTCGCCGCCTTCGATGCCTTCATTCCCGGCAGCGACGACCCGACTGCCTGAAGCGCCGATCGCTGGTTCAGGTCGCGCTGAGGCAATTTCGAGAGTGGCGTGAAGCGGTCAGCCGCGTAAGGCGGCCATGGCCGCGGCATGGAGCTCCGGCGTCGCCGCTGCCAGCACATCGCCACCCTGTTCCGCCGGCCCGCCGTCGAATGTGGTGACGACGCCGCCTGCCTTCTCGATGATCGGGATCAGCGCGACGATGTCGTAAGGCTTCAAGCCGGGATCGGCGACGATGTCGACGCTTCCTGAGGCTATCATGGCAAAGGCGTAGCAATCGGCGCCGTAGCGAGCGAGTTGGATCTGCTTTTCGAACTGGTCGTAGCGATTGCGCGCCTCGCCTTTGAACAGTGCCGGCGTGGTTGTGAACAGCGTCGCCTCGGCCAGCTTCGTCGTCTTGCGGGTTGTCAGTTTTCGCGAGCCACCTGGACCCTCATAGTGAGAACCCGAGGCGTTGGCGTAGAACAGTTCACCGGTGAAGGGTTGAGACATCATGCCGGCAACGGCGTCTCCGTCGACGGTGAACCCGACCAGCGTCCCCCATACCGGCAGGCCGGAAATGAAGGCGCGCGTGCCATCGATCGGGTCGATCACCCAGACATGCCGGC
Organism: Mesorhizobium sp. M0830; assembly: GCF_040319965.1. Lineage (NCBI taxonomy): Bacteria > Pseudomonadati > Pseudomonadota > Alphaproteobacteria > Hyphomicrobiales > Phyllobacteriaceae > Mesorhizobium > Mesorhizobium sp. M0830. Next base: position 160,299 of record NZ_JAMYOR010000006.1, read on the forward strand.
TCGAAATGTTCTCGCTGCCGTGCTCCTCGCCGAGAATGCCATGGTCGGGATATTGCGCCGATATCAGCGTCCGGATAGCGCGCTCGGCCTCGCGATCAGCCTCGGTGACCGGGTCGAAACTGCCCATTTCCTTGTTGGCGACAGCGCCTTGGCTGCGAAAGCGCGGCAACGTCTCCGCCGCCGCCGCCTGCGCTATACGGCGCATGAAATCGATGCTGATGTCCAACTGATTCTCCCGCATTGCGGCATGCTCGAGCCGTGCTCTGCCGACAATTTTGTCCCAAAACAAGAGTGTTCGATGATTTTTCCGCGACGACATCTGTTGCCCGGATGTCACACAAGCATCTTCGAAACGCAATTTCCACATCACGGTGAATTAAAAAAGCCTGAAGGTCGCTTGACATTTGTGCAGCGCACAATACCCTTGTTCTCGGACGGCTTATCCTGTCCATGCCCTCCTTGGGCGTTTCCTCCCTAGACTTCGACCGTATCGTGCAAACGATGCGGTCTTTTTTTACGCCGGGATTTCCAAGGATGTCGCCCAAAAGCGTGTCCACGGGCCTGACCCGAGGTGCTCAGCGGTTTTGGGCCAACGACATGCACCAACAAGGCGAACTTCACTCCGCAGCCAGCGGCAGGTCGACGAAATGATGGTCGGGCATCGACATCAGGTCAGCTGAAAATCGCGTCAAATCGTCGGCCAGAGCGTCAAAGCCGGCGACCTTCTCAAATGTCCGCTCGTTCATGTAGAGCCCGCGATTGACCTCGATCTGCAGCGCATGCAGATGGCGCGCCGGGCGACCGTAGTGCTCGGTGATGAAGCCGCCAGCATAGGGTTTGTTGTGAGCGACCGCATAGCCCATGGCGGTGAGCAGGCCGATCGCGGCCTCGGTCAAGGCCGTGGTGGCCGAGATGCCGAAACGATCGCCGATGATGAAGTCGGGCCGCAAGCCGTTGTCGCCGACACGAATGCTCGCCGGCATCGAATGACAATCGATCAGCACGGCAAAGCCGAAACGCGCATGGGTCCTGGTCAAAAGCCGCTTCAGCGTCTCATGATAAGGCTTGTAGACGGCCTCGATGCGGGCAACCGCCTCGGCCAGAGGCAAGCGGCCGGGATAGATGTCGAGCCCCTCGCCGACCAGTTTCGGCACCGTGCCAAGTCCGCCGGCCACCCGCGCCGAGCGGATGTTGCAGAAGGACGGCACCGGCTCGGCGAACATGCGCGGATCGAGTTCCCAAGGCTCGCGGTTGACGTCGAGATAGGCGCGCGGAAAATTCGCCGCCAGCATCGGTGCGCCGAGCGCGACGGCGCCGCCGAACAACTCATCGACGTAACAGTCCTCCGACCGGCGGATGGCGTTGCGATCCAGTCTTGCCATGGCCAGGAAGCGTTCGGGATAGTAGCGGCCGCTATGCGGTGAGTTGAAGAGGAAGGGGACGCGCTGCTCGGCGCCCGACCGGATTTCGAAGGGCGGAAAGACCGAAAAATCCTCGGCTGCCGTCTTCAATTTGAACGAACCCGAAAACACCAGTGCATCATGATGTGAAAGTGCCACCTTGCTGGCCGCGTGTCCAGCATTTCAGGGGTCGAGCCGCCGGGCAAATATGGATCATCGCCGTCCGCGTTCACTGTCGATAGCGAATTAAGTTGTCCGGTTTAGGTAGCACACGAGTTGTCCGCTGCTTCTGGTTTTGTTCTGCTGGCCGCCGAGCG